>JAABSP010000004.1 GCA_011390345.1 Desulfobacteraceae bacterium | reverse complement strand
GCCAGATCCATCTCCTGGAAAGCCCCAAGGTGGAGCAGTTCATCACGGCCTATCCAAAGGACGGGGGCAACCAGGTCACACGGAAAATCACGAAAAAGGACTGGGAACTCTACGACGAGGAAAAGGAACTGGGCCGCATCCGGATCAATGACAATCAGTATTTCGAAGGGATTCCCCTCACCGCGTGGGTGTTTTACATCGGCGGGTATCAGCCGGCCCAGAAATGGCTCAAGGATCGCAGCGGAAGAACCCTCACCTTTGAAGATATTCTGCACTATCAGAAGATTATCGTGGCGCTTGCCGAGACGGATCGGATCATGAAGGAGATCGATGGGGTTTATGCGGTGGATTGAAAGGATTTTTGGAAAGGAATCTGATGGCAACAGACGATAAGCACACGCCCACCTCCCCCGGCGGCGAAATTCTGGTCTACCAAGCCGAAGACGGCCGCATTCGGCTCGATGTCCGACTGCAGGACGAAACGGTCTGGCTGACCCAGGCCGACATGGCGGCGCTGTTTCAGGTGAAGCCGCAGAACATCACCATGCACCTGAAGAACATCTATGCCGAGGGGGAACTGGAGGAGACGGCAACTTGTAAGGAATTCTTACAAGTTCGGACCGAGGGCTCCCGCCAGGTCGAACGGAATCGGAAATTCTACAATCTCGACGCCATCATCTCCGTGGGCTACCGGGTCCACTCCCATGTGGCCACCCGATTCCGGATCTGGGCCACCCAGCGCCTCAAGGAGTACATCATCAAGGGCTTCACCCTGGACGACCAGCGCCTGAAAGAGGCCGGAAACAGCCGCTATTTCGAGGAGCTGCTGGCCCGCATCCGGGACATCCGATCATCGGAAAAGGTCTTCTGGCGCAAGGTGCTCGACATCTACGCCACCAGCATCGACTACGATCCGAAATCCGAAGCCTCCAAACGTTTCTTCGCCCAGGTGCAGAACATGATGCACTGGGCCGCACACGGCCACACCGCAGCCGAGCTGATCTATGCCCGGGCCGATGCGGAGCGGCACAACATGGGGATCACGAACTATCCCGGAAACCGGCTGCTCAAAAGGGACGTGGAGATCGCCAAGAACTATCTGAGCGAAGAGGAACTGAACCTCTTGAACCGGATGGTGACGGCCTATCTCGAAGTTGCAGAGCTGCAGGCCCTGAACCGAAACCCCATGACCATGAACGACTGGATCGACCGTCTGCACCAATTCCTGACCATGACCGGACAGGAGCTGCTGACCCACGCGGGAAAGATCAGCCATGAAGCCGCGCTGAAAAAGGCACATGAGGAGTACGAGAAATTCCGGATGAAAAGGTTGGCGGAACCGACCGAGGCGGAGCGCCACTTCATCGAGGCGGAAAAGGAACTGAAGCGGATCGAGGCGGAACAGAAGAAGGGGGGCGGGAACGGCGGAACATGAAGCCGCAGACGCCATGACCAACCTCCTCTTCATCTGCAGCCGCAACCAGTGGCGCAGCCCCACAGCCGAAGCGGTCTGGCGCAGGCATCCGGATCTGAATGTCCGCTCCGCTGGCACAAGCCCCCGGGCACGAAGAAGGGTGAGCCCGGGGGATATCCGGCCGGCCGATGTGATCTTCGTGATGGAGAAGAAGCACAGGGAGAGGCTGATTAAGGCATTCCCCCGGCTGATGGATGGCAATACGGTCCATGTCCTGGAGATCCCGGATGAGTACCGGTACATGGACCCGGAGCTGGTGGAGATTTTGGAGGCAGTTGTGGGGGCCTGTCTCGGAATGTAACAGGAAAGCCTTTTTGGAAAACAGAGGAGACCGCGTGCCCCACTGAAAGCAAAGCCTTGGAAAATGAGAGGAGGGTTGAGCCATGCCCAAATTCGATGACGTAAAAAAAATATTGGAATTAATGAGAGAATCAAGGATCAAAGAGAAAGAGAAGCGCGACAGAACCCCCATGAGCCGGGAAGAGAGGATCAAAGCGGAGATCGAAGATGCGCGGGAGACGCTCCGCCGATATCACGGCGGCGTGGATGGCTCAGAAGCGGTCATCACGTCATGCCATACGTCTGCAGAAAACGAGAGCTTTTCCTTCCGCCTGGAACCGTTGGGCCAAGCCCGCATCGGCCAAAGGAAACAGCGGAAAGATGGCTCTTGCACCATCGTAGAAGCCATTGTCCGTCCGTCTGATGTTTGAAAATTTTGGAAAGCTGTTTTACCGTTTCCAGCTTGTCAGCGGCGAGATGAAAGGCTGGCTGGATCAGCGGACAGGAGAAGAAATTCTTCCGACTCCCGGGGAAGAAGAAGCCGAAGGAAACCGGCTATCTTTTGGGGCGTACTTGGAAATGGGAGACGGTTTTATATCAGCTATCCCGTGCAAAACCGCCCCCCGGATTCGGATGATAGGGTTGCTCTTTTCCTTTAAAAAAACGGGCTGTATGATCCGTGATTAACGGATGTTCCGGTGATAGACCTGCAGAGATCGGACAATCGGCTTGCTCTCCCGCCGGGCTGCGATCCCTTTTGCTGCCGCGATGGCCGCAGGCGTGGAGGTGATATACGGAACCTTGTATTTGATGCAGGATTTCCGCATGTCCGCAGTATCCTGGGCACTCTTCCGGCCGCTGGGGGTGTTGACCACCAGATCCACGGAGCGGCTCTTGATCGCATCCACCAGATGGGGCCGTCCAAAGCCGAGTTTTTGAACCGGAACCGTCTCGATCCCCTTTTCCGCGAGAAAATCATGGGTTCCCTGTGTAGTCATGATTTTGAAACCCAGATCCCGGAAGCGCCGGACCGGCTCCAGGGCCGCATGCTTGTCCCGGTCCGCGATTGTGAAGAGTACGGTCCCCTCCAGGGGCAGAGGGGTCTGGGTCGCCTCCTGGGCCTTGAAAAAGGCGCGGCCGTAGGAGTGGGAGAGCCCCAGCACCTCCCCGGTTGAGCGCATCTCGGGCCCCAGCACCGGATCGACCTCGGGAAACATGTTGAAAGGAAAGACCGACTCTTTGATGCCGTAGTGGGAGATGCTCTTTCGCGTCAGTCCGAGATCGGCCAGTTTAGTTCCCAGCATCACCCGGGTGGCGAGCCGGGCCATGGAGACGTTGCAGACCTTGGAGACGATCGGAACGGTTCTCGATGCTCTCGGGTTGGCCTCCAGCACATAGACCGTGTTGTCGAAGATCGCATACTGGATGTTCATGAGTCCGGTCACATTCAGGGAGATCGCGATCTTGCGGGTGTACTCGTAGATGGTGTCCAGGTGCTGAGGAGAGAGGCTCACCGGCGGAATCACGCAGGCCGAATCCCCCGAATGGATGCCGGCCAGCTCGATGTGCTCCAGCACCGACGGGACAAAGGCATCCTTTCCATCTGCGATCGCGTCGGCCTCGCACTCGATAGCGTTGTCCAGGAACCGGTCGATGAGTACGGGCCGCTCCGGTGAGATATCCACAGCCGCCTCGATATACTGTTTGAGCATCCCCTCATCCTGGACGATCTCCATGCCCCGTCCCCCCAGCACATAGGAGGGCCGCACCATCAGGGGATATCCGATCCGGGCCGCGATGACCTTTGCCTCCTCCAGGCTGTGGGCCATGCCCGATTCCGGCATGGGGATGCCGAGTTTCTCCATGATCCCCCGGAACCGGTCCCGATCCTCGGCCAGATCGATGGTGTCCGGCGAAGTTCCGAGGATCTTCACTCCGGCCTTTTCCAGTTCGGTCGCGATGTTGAGGGGGGTCTGCCCTCCGAACTGGACGATCACCCCCTCGGGCTTCTCATTTTCATAGATGCTCAGCACATCTTCAACGGTCAGGGGCTCGAAATAGAGCTTGTCCGAGGTATCGTAGTCGGTGGAGACGGTCTCCGGGTTGCAGTTGACCATGATCGACTCGTACCCGGCCTCCCGGATGGCCAGCGCGGCATGGACGCAGCAGTAGTCGAACTCGATCCCCTGTCCGATCCGGTTGGGGCCGCCGCCCAGCACCATGATCTTCTTTTTGTCGCTGACCGTCACCCGGTTTTCGCCGCTGTAGGTGGAGTAGTAATAGGCCGCATCCTCCACACCGCTCACCGGAACCGGCTCCCAAACCTCGACAACCCCCATTTCGATGCGCCGATGTCGGATCTTCTCCTCTTCCAGCCCCAGAAGCACTGCCAGATACCGGTCTGCAAACCCGTCCTTTTTGGCCCCAATCAGCAGATCATCAGGGGGCATCCCGCCCTTGTACTCCAGAATCTTCTCCTCCAGATCCACCAGTTCCTTCATCTGCTCGATGAACCAGGTCTTGATCCGGGTGATCTCATAGAGCCGGGCCACATCCGCGCCTTTGCGCAGGGCCTCGTACATCTGAAAGTGGCGCTCGCTGGTAGGGGTGCGGAGAAGGATCAGGAGTTCATCCAAAGAGAGCTTGTTGAAATTCTTGGCAAAGCCGAGCCCGTACCGGCCGATCTCCAGGCTTCTGATCGCCTTCTGAAATGCCTCCTTGTAGGTCTTGCCGATGCTCATCACCTCGCCCACAGCCCGCATCTGGGTTCCGAGTTTATCCTCCACCCCCGGAAACTTCTCAAAGGCCCACCGCGCGAACTTCACCACCACATAATCCCCGGAAGGAGTGTACTTCTCCAGGGTCCCGTCCCGCCAGTAGGGGATCTCGTCCATGGTCAGACCCCCGGCCAGCAGGGAGGAGACCCGAGCGATCGGAAATCCTGTGGCTTTGGACGCGAGCGCGGAGGATCGGGAGGTGCGGGGGTTGATCTCGATGACCACCACCCGTCCTGTCTCCGGGTCGTGCGCGAACTGGATGTTTGTGCCGCCGATCACCTCGATGGCATCCACGATCGCGTATGAGTAATCCTGCAGCCGTTTCTGAAGCTCCGGAGCGATGGTGAGCATTGGCGCGGTGCAGAAGGAATCGCCGGTGTGAACCCCCATTGCATCGACATTTTCAATGAAGCAGACCGTGATCTTCTGATCTTTCGAGTCCCGGACCACCTCAAGCTCCAGCTCCTCCCAGCCCAGCACCGATTCCTCCACCAGCACCTGATTGACGATACTTGCAGCAAGCCCCCGGGCTGCGATGACCTCCAGCTCCTCCACATTATAGACCAGCCCGCCGCCGGTGCCGCCCATGGTGTAGGCCGGACGGATCACCACCGGATATCCGAGCCGGGCCCCTGCCTCCTTCGCGGCCTCTACAGTAGTGACGATCTCACTTCTCGGGGTCTCGATGCCGAGACGGTTCATGGTCTCTTTGAATGCCAGCCGGTCCTCCCCCCGTTCGATGCCGTCCGGGTTGACGCCGATGATCTTTACGCCGTACTTCTCCAGAACCCCGGCCCGGTACAGCTCCGAGGAGAGGTTTAGGGCCGACTGCCCTCCCAGGTTCGGCAGCAGCGCATCTGGCCGTTCGGTCTCGATGATCTCGGTCAGGATTTTCAGGTTCAAGGGCTCGATATAGGTGGCATCGGCCATCTCCGGGTCCGTCATGATGGTGGCCGGGTTGGAGTTGACCAGCACCACCTCGTATCCCATGGAGCGGAGGGCCTTGCAGGCCTGGGTTCCGGAATAGTCGAACTCGCAGGCCTGGCCGATGATGATGGGGCCGGAGCCGATGATCAGGATTTTATGGATGTCTTCACGTCTGGGCATTGCATCTCCTCTTCAGGGTCAAAAATAAGTTTTCGTTAACCGGATAGCGTAAATGAAGTGGGGCTTAAATGCAAGGCCGAAAAAGAAGAAAAGATAGCGGTTGAAGCGGAATCAGGCAGAGCGGCTGACAGGGATGATACAGAAAAGAAAGGCTAATGGCCGGACATCAATTGGCTCCGATATCGCTGAAATCTGTCCTGAACCCGCGCCATTTCAGAGGTATTTTGCAATTGGGAGAGCTGATGCTGCGCCTGCCGGATTCGCTCAGTCAGAAGGGATCCATCCGACATCCATGCGCGGCGCTGTTTTGTCTTGTCAGCCACGGAAGCGAGCCTTTCCAGAAGCCGAATCAGTCCCCCGGGATCATACCCGGTTCGGTACGCGGCCATCATCGCTGCCCTGTCAGCAGTGAACAGAAATTGAGTTTTGAGTCCCTTCTCATAGAGAATTCCGGCCAGGGCCTCGATCAATCCGTTGAAGGTGCTGATCTTAGCCTGCTCTGCGCTGTCCAGAGAGCGAAACAGATGATTTTCCCGAACATTGGCGATCTCATGCGCCAGTACAGAAGCAAGTTCTGCTTCATCCTCCATCAGAAGAAAGAGGGCGGAGCCGACAAGGATCACGCCGCCGGGGCAGGCGAATGCGGCCGGTACGGTTGTCTCGATCACCGCAAAATAGAGGGGTTGATCCTGTGCCCCGATCTCTCTGGCCACTGCGGTTCCCACCAGGTTGACATATTTCTGCACCACTTCATCGGCAACCGGAAACCCCAGCCGTTCAAATCCCTTCAGCGCGAGCCGGTCTCCGATGATCGCCTGGGTCCCTTTGTCAAGGCGCATCCCTATGGCCGGTTTCGCCGGAAACAAAAGAGAAAGGATTCCGAAGAATGCTGCTGCAGCCAGAAAAGGGCGGTATTTGCAATATCCCATTATCGATACTCCCCGATTTTTCCTTCTTTTAGAAATGCTGCCACCTCTGCATCACTGGTATAAAATTCCAGTATCCGGTTGAGGGCATTCAGAAACGCTTTTTCGGATTCGGGAAGGCGCTCCTGAGAAACAGATCCATCCTCTCCATCCTCCTGTTTTTTCCCCCGGATGCTTCTGGAGGTATCGGCCGCGGCAAGAAGAATGCCGCTGTCGCCGAGATCCCCCAACAGATCATCGGTTGAAGGCATCTCCTCTCCGGGCGGGGTCTCGGAAACCTTTCCCCGGTAGATCCAGCCGATCTTCTCGTCCGGGGTCGAGACCTTGTACCATCTATCCTGAAAATCGAGAACCATGAGGAGGGTTCCGGAGGAGAGTTCCGCGATTGTGTCCGCGGATGCGGACCGGTCGGCCTTCAGTGCAGCGCCGGATGAAGAGACATAGAGGGTCTTCTCCGCAAATCCCAATGCGGCAATCCCCATCGCCAGAAAAAAAAGGGTTATCTTCAGGATTTTTTTCATCAGAAAACCTCCCGCGCCCGTCGAATGTTTTCCACCTCGCCCATGACGATCAGCGCCATTCCGGACTGAAGAGTCTTGGTTGCCGGCGGGTTGAATTCAATATCGCCGTTTCGTGGTCTGGAGCCGAGCACCAGCAGATCAAACCGGTCCCGGATGCCTGATTCGGCGATTCTTTTACCATCCATCTCCGAGCCTTTGGTGATATCGACCTCGTTGATCCGCAGGGTCCCCTGGCGGCTTCTCAGCATGCTGTCAAGAAAATCGACCACCGTGGGCCGGATGATCTCCGAGGCCATCCGGAGCGCGCCGATGATGTTGGGAGAGACCACCTTGTTCGCGCCTGCCTTCAACAGCTTTGCCTCGATCTTCGGGTCGATCATCCGGCTGATGATCCGGACATCGCTGTTGAGCATCCGCGCGGTCATGGTCACATAGAGGTTGTCCTTGTCCGACGGCAGGCAGATGATCAGGCCGGCGGCCCGGTCGATGCCCGCGGCCACCAGATTGTTGTCATCCGTGGCATCCCCCTTGATGTAGAGGATCTCCTCGAACGCAGAGCATGCGTGAAGGCGATCCTCGTCATGTTCGATGAGCACCACCTTCTCCCCGTTCTTCATCAGCTCGTCGATGAGGGGGCGGCCCGTCTCGCCGCCCCCGCAGACGATGTAATGGTTCTTCAGCCGACTTATCCGCTTTTCCATACTCCGCCTTCTCAATACTCCTGAGATCTCCCCTTCGATCATCAGTGCGGCCAGAGTACTGATGCCGTAGAGGATGATCCCCATGCCGAAGATGATCAGGGTCATGGTGAAGATCTGTGCCCACACATTGCCGGAGACCTGGATCACTTCGCCGTATCCGACGCTGGTCAGCGAGATCACCGTCATGTACATGCAGTCGATAAAGGGGTATTTTCCTAAAAAGAGCAGATAATACCCGATGCTCCCGGCCATAAAGACCAGAAAGATCGACCCTATCACCTGATAGAACTTCTGCCGGAGGTTCATGACCCCTGTCTATCCACCAGCCACGATTCACCATCCACTAATCACCATCCACTAAGCACCATCCACTAAGCATTCGCCGCCGCATCATAACCCAGTTGGAACGCCTTGAGATTGGTCTCCACAAACGATGCCTTGGTCCGGGTCCGGATCGCCTCCCGCACCGCTTCGGTTGTCAGGGGGAGCTTTCGGGTCTGCATCACAGCGCCCAGCAGGACCATGTTGACCGACATGATGTTTCCGGCCTCCCGGGCCAGCTTTGCCGCATCAAATGCGATGAGCTTTGCAGTCTTTTTCCGAATCAGAGCTTTTGCGGCCTCCAGATCCGGATAGGTTCCCCGGCCTATGGCCACGGTAAAGGGCGGTGTGGGCGCGGTGTTGGTGATCACCTCGGTTTTGCTGCTGCACTTGTTCAAGGCCCGAAGGGTCTCGGAGGGCTCGAATCCCACCAGGAGATCGGCTTCGCCGTCTGCGATGATGGAACTCTTCGCGTCTCCGAAGACCAGCGCGGATTCCACCACGCCGCCCCGCTGGGCCATGCCGTGGATCTCGCTCATCCGGATCGGAACGTCGGCCATGAGCGCGGCCTCGCCGATCACACGAGACGTCAGCAGATTTCCCTGTCCGCCCACTGCAACGATTATCAGTCTTGTTATATCTGTACTCATCTGCTTATTCTACTCCTTAACCGGCGATATCGCGTGTTCGGGACAGATCTGGGCGCAGACCGAGCATCCGGTGCAGGCATCCGGGTCGATCTTCACTGCATCGCCCTCCGTGTAAAAGGCGGGACATCCGAGGGCATTGATACAGTCCCTGTGATTTTTGCACTTTGAAGTCACGGTAAAGGGTTTGCCCCTCTTCTTGCCCAGTCCCTTTGCAAAAAGGACGCAGGGCTCTTTGGAAATCACCACCGAGACGCCGGGAAACGCGATCGCCTCCTTGACGGCCTCGATGCTCTTCTTCACATTGTAGGGCTTGATGGTCGTCACATGGCCCACCCCGAGCGCCTTGACCACGGCTTCGATCGAGACCTGTCCGTACCCTTCGAAATTCATGGCCTTCATGTCCACGCCCGGATGGGGCTGGTGGCCCGTCATCGCGGTGGTGCCGTTGTCTAAGATCACCAGGGTGAAATCGTGGTTGTTGAAGACTGCGTTCACCAGGCCCGGAATCCCGGAGTGGAAGAAGGTGGAGTCTCCGATAAAGGAGATGACCTTCTGCTTCGTGGCCACGGCAAATCCGCCGGCCGATCCCGTGGAAGAGCCCATGCAGATGAGAAAGTCGCCCATGGAGAGGGGAGGAAGGAAGCCGAGCGTGTAGCAGCCGATATCTGTGGGATAGACCGTATCCATTCCCTCTGCTGCCGTCTTCACCGCATAGAAGGTGGCCCGGTGTGAGCATCCCGCGCACAGGTTGGGGGGCCGCTGGGGGATTTCCGGAACATCTGAAAGATCCAGCGGTTCCGGCTTTTCGATCTCGACCCCGAAGAAAGTTGCAACCACCTGCCGCACCAGCGACGGATTGAATTCGGAAAGGCGGGAGAAGTATTCCTCCCCTTTACCCGAGATGGGAAGCGTCATCCCCGCCTCCTGGGCCGCGGCCTTGACCGCTTCCTCCATATAGGGCTCTCCTTCCTCTGCCACCAGAACCCGGTCGCACCCCTTCAGAAAATCCTGAACCAGCGCCTTGGGCATGGGATGGGAAAAGCCGATGCGGAGGATCTTGACCTTCTCTTCGATGTCGAGATCCATCACCGCATCCGACACATAGCCGAAGCTGACGCCGTTGCAGATAATGCCCCAGGACGCGCTCTTCTCTCCGTTGATGAAGTTCCAGGGGGATTTTTCCGCGATCTGGCCGGCCCTCTTCTGGTTCTCCAGCAGCCGGACATGGAGCTTTCGGGAGACCGCAGGCACAGTGACATAGTTTAAGGGATCTTTGACGAATTTCCCCCCGGTTTCGGGCTTTCGGATCTCTCCGAACGAGACGATCTCGGTGGAGTGGTTGATCCTCGTGGTGGTGCGGAAGATCACCGGCTCTCCCAGCTCCTCGGAGAGATCAAAGGCATATCCGACCATCTCTTTGGCCTCTTCCACCGAGGATGGCTCCAGCACCGGCAGCCCCGAGAGCTTTCCGTAATACCGGTTGTCCTGTTCGTTCTGGCTGGAGAACATGAAGGGATCGTCTGCGGTGAGGATCACCAGGCTCCCTTTGACCCCCACATAGGCCAGCGTCATCAGCGCATCGGCCGCGACATTCATCCCCACATGCTTCATCACGCACATGCTGCGCAGGCCCGAGTTGGCCGCGGCGGCCGCGACTTCGAGTGCCACCTTCTCGTTTGTGCTGTATTCGAAATAGAGATCGCTTTGGGGTGCGATCTGAAAGAAATTGAGCGAGATTTCCGAAGACGGGGTTCCCGGATAGGTGGAGGCAAAGGCGACCCCGGCCTCGATCGCGCCCCGGGCAATGGCCTCGTTGCCTAAAAGGAGCATCTTTTTGCCCGGTTCATCGACAAGTAGTTTGTGCATAACCTCATTTCCTGTGTTACTGATTTATACAATACTGCAGATGCAGCGCTCATCCTCATGCTGTCCGAAGCAGTTTTATAACAGCGGAAATAGGGTGTAAAGGATTTTTGTCGCGGATCGCCTCCAAAAAGGGGAGGGAGGAGGAGGATTTCCGCTTTGCCGCAGCAGGCGGCAATAGAGAAAAAAAGATCCTTTTAAAGGTTAGATATTGAAATCCTGTCATGGCGTGATAGAATATCTATCATCTGGTGACAGGATTTCAATATCGGGTATAAATATTTGAAAGAATAAATAATATTGGATGGAAGATGTTCCGGAATTCTCTGTGGCAGCGGATCGGACCTGCTTAAACTTTTTTAAAGGTCAACTGCTCTTCAGCCGCCGTTTCAGCTCCTTGATCAGTGCGGTGCAGACCTGATTGGCATCGGCTGCGATAGCCACATCGGCCATCTTCATCATGGTTGCGTGGGGGTTTTTGTTGACTGCGATGATGAATTCGGCATCGGTGACGGCCGCGGTGTGCTGGATTGCACCGCTGATGCCGAAGGAGAAGAGGAGCCTCGGCTTGACCTGGCGGCCCGCCTGGCCCACAAGTGCCTCATGGTCGGCCCACCTGGAATAGATCACGGGGCGGGTTGCGCCAACCTCGCCGTTCAGGAGGCGGGCCAGCTCGAAGAGCTTTTTGAATTTTGACTTGCTGCCCATGCCCCGGCCCCCGCAGATCACCACTCTTGCATCCTCCAGACACTGGTCCCGGCCGGGCCGGTATTCGCAACGGAGCAGCCGCACCCGGTCCCGGGGGATGTCCGGGGGCAGGGGGATTTCGATCACTTCGGCCTTCCGGTCGTCATCATGGGGAATCTCCTGAAAGATGCCGGGCCGGACCGTGGCCATCTGGGGACGCGCCTTTGGGGTGACGATCTCGGCCAGGAGGTTGCCGCCGAACCCGGGCGCGGTCTGCACCAGCAGCCCATCCCGGTTGATCTCCAGGCCCACGCAGTCTGCGGTGAGTCCCGTTTCCAGGCGCTTGGCCACCCTGGGCCCGAACTCCCGTCCGAAATCGGTTGCGCCGATAAGGATGATCTCCGGCCTCTTCTCCTCTGCCAGTTTGACCATCAGATGGGTGTAGAGATCCCCGCTGTAGGTCTTGAGATCCGGATGATCCGTGACATAGATCCTGTCGGCTCCGTGGGCCCCGTACTCCCAGACGTACTCTCCCACATCGTGGCCCAAGACCACCGCACAGACCAGCCCGTCGATGGCCGGCGCGATCGCATTGGCCCGGGCCAGAAGCTGCAGGGTGACACGGTTCTGGAAATAGTTGCGATAATCGCCGAAGACCCAGATCTCGTTTCTCTTATCCGCCATGAATCTACTCCGGTATTTTCAGGTCCGATATTTTCAGGTCTTTGCCCGCAGCTCCGCCGATCCGGTCTTCGAACCTGCGGAAAAGCTCCTCCACCACTTTCTTCGCGGCCCCCCGGAGCCGGATGTTCTCCTTTTCCGCAGTCGGGGAGAAGACATTGACGATCTTTGTGGGGGATGCTTTCGCGGCATAAAGATCCGGGGAAAGAGCGATATCGGCCGCCAGGAGGGTGCGCACATCTCCCCCCTCGAAGCTTTGCTGAAGCCCTCCAAGGGGCACATGCCGGGGAAAGAAGGTGCGGGGGGGGATCGTCACCAGCGCAGGAAGATCCATCTCCAGGGTCTCCAGAAAATTGTCGCAGAGTCGCTGGATACGAATATGTCCGTTTTCGATATCGAGCCGCTCCACATAGGCTGCCGCCGGAACATCCAGCTCTTCGGCAAGCTGAGGGCCCACCTGCCCGGTCTCGCTGTCACTGGCTGCAGAGCCGCAGAAGACCAGATCGAAATCGGGCCGTACCTTTTTGATGGCCGCTCCCAGGATCTTCGATGTGATCAGGGTATCGGCCCCGGCCATGCGGGGGTCAGTCAGCAGCACACCGCTGTCTGCGCCCATTGCCAAAGCCTCCCGAAGCACCTCTTCACTCATTGGGGGCCCCATGGTGATGACCGTGATCCGAATCTTCTTTTTTCCGGCCACGGCTTTCTCTTCCATGACCTTGCGGATCTGTAGGGCCGCCTCCAGCGCGTGCTTTGCGGCCGGGTCCATCATCCCTTCGGCCATCTCCCGGCGCAGGGTCTTTGTCTTCGGGTCCCAGGGAAGCTCTGAAACCAGCGGAACCTGTTTGATGCAGACGATCAGCTCTATCTTGTCCATCTTATCCTTATCCACACCGCTTTCCCCATTTTCATACCGGTGTTCATACCAGCCGGTTGAGTACCGCGCGGGAGATCACCATCCGCTGCACCTCGCTGGTCCCCTCGTAGATCTCCGTGACCTTGGCATCCCTGTAGAAGCGCTCCACCTCATACTCTTTACTGTATCCGTAGCCGCCGTGGATCTGGACCGCCTTGTCCGCAGTCTTCACCGCAACCGCGCTGCAGTAGAGCTTTGCCATGGCCGCGGCCTCGCCAAAAGCCTTTCCCGAGTCCTTCAGCGCACAGGCCCGGTAGAGCAGCAGCCTTGCCGCGTCGATCTCGGTGGCCATGTCCGCCAGGTAGTTGGCAATGGTCTGAAAGGAAGCAATGGGCCGGTTGAACTGCTGCCGCTCTTTTGCATACCGGATCGACGCCTCGAACGCGCCCTGTGCGATCCCCAGCCCCTGGGCCGCGATCCCGATCCGGCCCGTGTCCAAAGTCTTCAGGCCGATTTTGAGGCCGTCGCCGGGCTTTCCCAGCAGATGATCCACTGTAACCGGGCAGTCCTCCAGAAAGATCGACGAGACCGGGTTTGCCCGCATCCCGCAGAGGTCCTCGATCTCCCCCACGGAATAGCCCGGCATCTCAGACTCTACGATGAAGACGCTTGCGCCCCGTTTTGGATCATCGGGCGCGGTCACGGCAAAGATGAGGGCGAGGCCGCAGATCCCGCCGTTGGTGACAAATATCTTGGTTCCGTTGATCCGGTAATTTCCCGCATCGTCTGCTACGGCATGGGTTTCCACACCGCCCGCGTCGGACCCCGCGTTGGCCTCGGTGAGGCAGAATGCGCCGATCCTCTCTCCGGATGCCAGCTCCGGAAGATAGCGGCTTTTCTGGGCTTGGGTGCCGAACGCTAGGATGGGAAAGGCTCCGACGCTGTTGTGAACCGTGATGCAGAGCCCCATCGCGGGGCAGACCCGGGAGAGTTCCTCGACCGTTATGGCATAGCTGATGCTGTCGAGGGCTGCGCCGCCGTATTCTCTCGGGATCTGGAGCCCGAAATAGTTCAGAGGCCCCATCTTCCCGGCCACCTCCCGGGGAAAGCGGGCCTCCCGGTCCAGCTCGGCCGCGATCGCGCCCAGCTCGGCCTCGGCAAACTCCCGAACCGTCTTTCTGACAACCTTATGTTTCATGCAAGGGTTGAAATCCACATTCGCTCCCTGTTCGCTCCTTTTTCCGCGCTTTCTCGGTTCTGCCAACGGTCGCACCATAGCGGTTTCGGCAGGGAAATGTCAAATGGTAAAAAAAATCAGTAAACTCTATTTGTCAAACCCGATACAGCCGGTCATCCGCGCATGTTTTCGGGTTCCCGGATAATTCCGGCAGATTCCCGGCCTCACCGCATGAATGGTGCAAATCTGCTGATCGGTGCCTTCCACCCGCGTCAGCCAGGGGCAGCCGTCAAAATGTTTTCCGGTGGCCGGATCGATCCAGATCTCATAGCGGCGCTCTCCGTCGGACTCGCCCTTTTGCGGAAGGACTGCCACATGATCCATGATCTCCTGCAGCCTTTCCTCCTGCCAGCGAAGGTAGTCGGCCTCTGTCAATTCCCTGTGATAGTCGAGGGTCCGGCAGCATTTCCCGCACTTCCTGCAGATGTAGGATTCCATGCCGGTCTCGATCCAGATGCCCTCTCTTCCATGCGCATCCTTTCCGGGCTCTGCACATGTCTCGAAGACCTTGGAGCAGATCTCCGGAAGCAGAGAAAGCCGCGGCGGATCATCCCGGAGGGCATTGCAGAGGATCTCCCGCAGCTTTGTAGGGGGAATCTTTTTGCCTTTGGCCCCTTTTCCCTCAAAGATCCAGACCCTGAAATCCCGCCAATCCGGAATCCAGACCGTCTCTTTCCGCAGCAGCAGCACAGAGATTTCCTTGAAAAGGCGCATCTGGGGCCGATACTGTTGAAAATCGGTGACAATCGCAGCTACGGCCTCCTGGGGCGTCAGAAAGATTCGATCTTTTTCATTCATGGTTTCGCGGATCACCTCTGGTATTTGGTTTCAACTCAATGGGATTATGAGCCCTTTCCCAGGAAAATGTCAACACAGATAACCCTTGACTTTTCTTTTAAGATCGGAATAATACTTTCTGTTGAAACATGTTTGCTGCATGATTCCCCTTGGATGCCTTTTTGCGCATCGCCCTGTCGTTTTTCCAATTGAGAAAGCGCTTCAGATCACTGCGGCCCTGATCCAGCAACAGAAGAATAAAAATGGTAGATGGAGGAAAACAATGAAAAAATCTCTGCTGATGATAATGACCTTTCTTTTCATTTCTTTTTTTGCCGGCCTCTCTTTTGCCCAGGAGACGATCCGGCTGACCAGCAACAATTGGGAGCCTTATGCCAGTGAAAAGCTTCCGGATTTCGGCTTTACCTCCGAGTTGATCGCCAGCGCGTTTGAAATGGCCGGATACCCGACCGAATTCCGATTCTACCCGTGGAAAAGAGCCATGCGGCTGACAATGAATGGGAAATGCGACGCCCTGTACAGCGCCTATTATTCCGAAGATCGGGCCGCAACCTATGCGATTTCAGAACCCTATATTCACAGTAATGTCTATCTGGCGACCCGCAAGGGGCGATACATCCGGTTCAAAAGCCTGGTCGATCTCTCCGAGTATCGGATCGGCGTGGTCCTGGGCTACACCAACTCGCCGGAATTCGACCGGGCCGATTACCTGCAGAAGGATAAGGCGATGAACGATCTTCAGAATTTGAAAAAACTGATGGCGGACCGGGTCGATCTTATCGTCATCGACCGATATGTGGCGATTCACCATCTGAAAACCTCTCCGTATCTTATCGAAAACGCCGGGGATATCCGTTTTTTAGAGCCGCCGCTGCACTCTTCACCGGTGCATGTGATGTTTTCAAAAGCAGTTCCCGGACATGAAAAGCGGCTCATCGATTTCAACAGAGGATTGAAGCTGATGAAGGAAGAGGGGAAGTATGACAGGATCATGCAAAAGCACGGCTATATGGATGCGGAAGAGGTGCAATAGGCAGAATCGATGATCCTGTAGAGCTGTTCTTGTTCGATCCAGAGGGAAAAAAGGGCCGTCCGGGAGAGTATTCTTCCCGAACGGCCCGTCAATTCCTGTCTGTCCGGCCTATTCCTCGGCCCTCGCGATCTTCTCCAGCTCCTCTGTCATCATTCCCTGAAACATGCCGATCTTGTATTCATTTTTGGCCAGCGGTTCCGCGCCTTTTACCGAGGCTTCCGCGGCAGTCCGGATGGTCTTCCCATCCAGGATATTTCCGATGATGGCCGATTCAACTTCCCGGGAGCGCCACGGAACCGGGGCTGCGCCGCTGAAGACCACTCGGCCGTCTGTCACCTTGTCTCCGTCAAAGACCAGGGCAAGGGCCACCCCGGCCAGCGCGAAATCCCAGGATCTGCGGGCTTTAATCTTTCGATAGGAGCTTCTCAGCCCGTGTTTTACCGGGGGAACAATGATTTCGGTGACGATCTCGCCGGGAGCCAGAACCGTATCCCGCATCACATCGTCTGCCGGCAGTACATGAAAATCTTCCACCTTGACGGTGCGCTTTCCCTTTGGGCCGGTGATGTTGACCTCGGCATCCAGAGCCGCGAGATTGGGCGCGGTGTCGGACGGATGGACAATAAAGCAGATGGAATCGCTGCCGAAGATGCAGTGGAAGGTGTTCTCCCCCTCGGCCGCAAAGCATTCGGTTCCGCCCTTTCGCAGGCAGTGGAACTCCCCCCGATAGTACCAGCATCGGGGCTTCTGGCAGAGGTTGCCGCCGATGGTTCCCTGGTTCCGGAGCTGGGGGCTTGCCACTTCGGATGCGCCCTGGGCAAGCCCTTTATATTTTTGATTCACCAGCCGATGGCGTGACACTTCGGTGATGGTGGTCAGCGCGCCGATCCGAAGGCCCCCGTTTTCGGTCTTCCGGATTCCCCGGAGATCCTTGATTGCGCTGATGCTCACCAGGGTGCCGGCATCGAGCACGTCATCTCTGAGGCATCCGAGCAGGTCGGTTCCCCCCGCATGGACCATTGCGCCTTCAGCAGAGAGTTTTTCAACGGCCTCTTTCAAATTGTCGGGCCGAACATAGGCAAATTTCGGCAGCATCTTATCCCTCCTCTTTATTTCGGGCCTCTTTACTTAGGGCCTCTTTTCCGGCCTTTTCTGCGGCCCGGGTTTTGTCCTGCATTCGGCTGACGAAGATCGGGTTGATTGGGGTATCGGTGAAGCGCAATCCTGTTGCATGGTTGACCGCATTGGCGATCGCGCCGGCCGTGGGGATGGTGACCGGCTCCCCCAGACCCTTTGCGCCGGTGTTGTTGGCCTCGTGATCATGGAGTTCAATGGGGACACAGGTCATATCCATGGGCACGTCGAGCGCGGTGGGCAGCTTGTAGTCATGCCAGTTTTTATTGAGCATCTTTCCGGTCTGGCCGTCATCCAGCACCCGCCATTCGGTCATTCCGAAGCCGATGCCCATGGTGATTCCGCCAAAGACCTGATTGTCGTAGGTGAGCCGGTCCATGACCCGTCCGCTGTCATGTGCGCCCAGAAAACGGAGCACCTTGACCTCGCCTGTCCGGGTGTTGACTTCCACTTCGCAGAACTGGGCCGCAAAGGGGTTGACCGTCTTGTTCTCCGGGTTGGGGCCCCGGTATCCGATGCCCATGACCAGGCCCCGCTTGTTGAGCTTCTTGATCTCTTTGATCTTCACCGATTTCGATGGATCGCTCTTGGAGACGACCTTTTCCCCTTCGAAGCGGAGATCCTCTGCATCCCGGTCCTCTACATCCAGGCCCAAATCTTCGGCCGCCATCTTCAGGATCTGCTGCTTCGCATCAATGCAGGCATTGCGAACTGTCGGGGCCTCGGTGGGAACCGTCTTGCTGCCGCCGCTGGGGGTGGCGTACTGGGTAGTTCCGGTGTCCGCGTTCTCGATCTGGATCACCGAAGGCTTCACCCCGAGTTCCTCCGCGACCACCAGGGCCATCACGGTCTTGGTTCCGGTCCCGATGTCGCTGGCCCCCATGTTGAGGTTGACGCTGCCGTCTGAAAAGTATTTGACCACCACTGTGGAGGGGGGGCCGCCGCCGCCCACGATCCAGACGCAGCCGCCCATGCCGACGCCTCTTTTGATGTGGCCATCCTTTTTATTGTTCGCCTCGGCCTCTTTACGGGCCCGATCCCAGCCAAAGGTTTCGGCCCCTTTTCGGAGGCACTCCTCGAGGCCGGTGCTGGTGTACGGCGGATTTCCCTCCCGGGCCTGGCTCACCTTCGGGATGTTCTTGAGCCGGATCTGCACCGGGTCTATGTTGATCTTTTGGGCCAGCATGTCCATCATCTGCTCCAGTGCCCATGATCCCTGGGGATGGCCCGGCGCGCGAAAGGGCCTTGCGGGGCCCGCGTTGATATAGACATCGGTCATCTCGGTGCGGACGTTTTCACAGGTGTAAAGATCCCGGAAGAGCCAGTCGATGAGCGCAGTTCCGCCGGCCGGATAAGCCCCGCCGGTCGCATTCCCCTTGAGCTGGATCGCGGTGAGGGTTCCGTCCTTCTTCACCCCCATCTTTACGGTCATGTTGGAAGGGGGCCGGTTGCCGACCGCGATATAGGCATCCTCTCTTGTCAGAAACATCTTCACAGGCTTTGCCGATGCTTTTGCCAGCAGGGCCCCAATGATCGTATATTTGCTCGCATTGAGCTTGCTGCCGAAGCCGCCGCCCATATAGTGGCCGATGATCCGGACCTTGGAAAGGGGCATCTTCAGGACTTGAGCCACCTTGGACTGGACCGAATAGACCCCCTGTGTAGATTCCCAGACTGTGAGCCGGTCCCCGTCCCAGTTGGCCACGCACCCGTGGAGTTCCAGGGGCGTTTGGATCTCGCATTCGGTGCGGAAGGTCTTTTCCACCACTTCATCGGCCTCGGCAAACCCCTTTTCCACATCTCCCCGCTCGTGGGTTGCGGTCTTGAGCCTGTTGCCGCCCTCGTGAACCTCGACGCTGCCCGATTTCAGGGCCTTGCGCTCGTCCACCACAAAGGGCTTTACATCGTATTCCACCTTGATGGCTTTGATCGCGTCCATGGCCTGATAGGGGGTCTCGGCCGCGACGGCCGCGATGGTCTCCCCCTCGAACAGACACCGGGGATCGAAGAGCTTTGTACTAACCTCTTTATTATAGGGCCACTGCAGGTCCGCGCCCGGGGAATCCATGCTGATGGCGGCTCTGACGCCGGGCATGTTCCGGGCCTTTTCGATGTTGACGCTTTTGACGACCGCGTGAGGGTAGGGGGATCGGAGGATCGCGCCGTGGATCATCCCCGGAAGCATCACATCGGACGGATAGACCGCACTCCCGCTGACCCGCTCGTATCCGTCCACCCGCGGCACCCGCTCTCCGATAATTCTCGTCTTCCCCCACGGTTCGGGCTCGGTCCCCGGCTCCGGGGTCTCGGGAACCGGTACGTCTTTGGTATAATAGATCTCCTGTTCCTTTTTCATCCTTCACCTCCCTTGCCGCGTCTTCGCTTTTCGGCTGCGGATCGTACCGCCTTGAAGATGTGCGGATAGGCTCCGCACCGGCAGAGATTGCCGCTCATTCCCCGCAGAACCTCATCATCGGTCGGATCCGGATCGGCCCGCAGATGCCCCTCGGCCGCGACGACCTGCCCCGGGGTGCAGTAGCCGCACTGGAACGCATCCTCTTCTAAAAATGCCTGCTGAACCGGGCCCAGATCCTCGCCCTCCATGAGCCCTTCCACGGTCGTGATCTCCGCGCCCCGGGCCTCCACGGCCAGGGTCATGCAGGCGTATCGGGGGATATTGTCGATGAGTACCGTGCAGGCGCCGCACTCCCCCCGCTCGCATCCGATCTTGCTGCCGGTCAGCCCCAGCTTCTCCCGGATCACATAGAGGAGGGTCCATCGGGGCTCTGCCAGCAGGGTATGCTCCCGACCATTGACCCGAAGGGTGATTTTGGCCATGTCGCCGGCTTTGATCATCTCCATCTCCTTGGCTGCTGCGGTTTGCGGGAAAAGCGCACCCGATGCGGCCACTCCCGCGGCGCCGACGCCGAGCCTGGTCATAAAGCCGCGGCGCGTGATCCCCTTTCGGCATTCACACGAACCCCGGGCATGGGTATGTTTGGCCGGATCTTTGGATTTCATTGCCCCTCCTCTGTACTGTTTGGTATGGGTAAGCAGGTGTGATGGGTCTTTTAAACCTTGGAAAATTGGGTAATAATTTAAAATATATTAAAATATCAGCCGGTTTTTCGATAGTAGGGTAATCCTGTATTTTCCTTTCAAAAGGACCGTATAGGCATCTACTGTATGACAAAAATAAAAAAACCGATTGACTCCGGCTTTGAGTCGGATATATTAGTTAGTTTTTAAGAGTTGCGGAGAAAAGGAGATGGAACCGATTCGTTTTTCAAAATTGAGCGGCTGCGGCAACGACTTCATCATCATCGACAACCGCGCAGCCGTTGTGCCCCAAGCGGGGCTGAGTGGCTTTGTCAGACGCGTCTGCGCCCGAAAGATGTCTGTGGGTGCGGATGGGTTGATCCTTATCGAGCCGTCTATGAACCGCGTCGATTTCAGATGGCGCTTCTTCAATGCGGACGGCACTCTTGCGGAGATGTGCGGCAATGGCGCACGTTGCGCGGCCCGGTTTGCCTATTTGAACCGGATCGCGGGTGCAAAGATGGCCTTTGAGACCGAGGCCGGGGTGATCCGCGCGGAGATCGACGGAGAAGGGGCGCTGCTCGAGATGCCCGAACCCAAAGCGATTCAACGGAATATCTCCATTACCGCAGGCAAAAAGAGCCTCACCGGCTGTAGCCTCAACACCGGGGTTCCCCATCTGGTGCTGCAGGTCGATGATATCGAAGGGGTCGATGTGGAAGGGCTGGGAAGGGAGATCCGGTTCCACAAAATGTTTTCCCCGGCCGGAACCAATGTCAACTTCATTGGGGTCGGCGCGGATCGGACCCTCATCAACCGCACCTACGAGCGGGGGGTGGAGGCCGAAACCCTGGCCTGCGGGACAGGCTCTCTGGCCGCAGCCATTGTCATGGCTCTGGAAGCGGGATGGGAAACGCCGATAAAGGTGAAGACCCGGAGCGGCCGATGGCTCACTTTCCATTTCCGACAGGAGAATGATCGGTTTTTCGATATCCTCATGGAAGGGGATGCAAGACTCATCTATACCGGAGAATTGACCGCGGATGCCTGGAACTGGTAGAGGTACAAAAGCCTGGATCTGCGCGGGCTCCAACATCGGCGACAGCCGGATGTATTGTCAAAAAGGGTTTGCCGCAATGGAGGCCGGGGGTTTTTGCCGGATACTTACGGTCTCTCCGTTCTATAAGACAGCGCCGGTCGATTACACGGATCAGGAATGGTTCGTGAACGGTGTTGCAAGGATCGAGACCGATCTCGATCCATTTGCGCTTCTGGCGCTGCTGAAGTCCATTGAAAAGGAGATGGGCCGGAAGCCGACGGTTCGGTTCGGCCCCCGGGTACTCGATCTCGATATCATCTTTTATGAAGAAGAGGTCTTCAATACCCCTAAGCTGACCCTGCCGCACCCGAGGATGGATCAGCGCCGCTTCGTTCTTCAGCCCCTGTGCGACATCGATCCGGATCTGGTGCATCCGGTCATCGGAAAGAGCGTTCAGGAGATGCTGGAGGATCTTATAGAAAAAACTTTGGAAGATCAGCCGGGATACCAGGAGGTTCTGCCGCTGTGATCCGATTGATCATGCTGCTGGGAGTTATCTACGTGGCCTCCAGAATTGTAAAAAGCCTCTTTCTCCCCCATTCGGATGCGGAAGAGGAGCGTGCGGATGATCTCATGGTCAAAGACCCCTGCTGCAATCTCTATATCCCGCAGCGGGAGGGGATCTATCTGCGCAGGGGCGGAGAGGATCTCTATTTCTGCAGCACCCGGTGTCGGGACAGGTATGTAGCGCTCAAGGAAAAGACATAGATCAAGGTAAAGACATAGATCAAGGTAAAGAGATAGATCAAGGTAAAGAGATAGATCAAGGTAAAGAGATAGATCAAGGTAAAGAGATAGATCAAGGTAAAGAGATAGATCAAGGTAAAGAGATAGATCAAGGTAAAGAGATAGATCAAGGTAAAGAGATAGATCGTTTTTCAATATCATTTTTATATTTTTTAACGGAGGAAGATCGTTTTCATGAAGTTTTTCATCGACACAGCAAATATCGACCATATCAGAGAAGCCCATGAGATGGGAATGGTGGACGGCGTGACCACCAATCCCTCTCTTATTGCTAAAGAGGGCCGGGATTTCGAGGAGATCATCCGGGAGATCTGCGAGATCGTCTGCGGCCCCATCAGCGCTGAGGTGATCTCGCTGGACGCGCAGGGTATGCTGGCCGAGGCCCGGGAGCTGGCCAAAATCAACGAGAACATCGTGGTCAAGATCCCCATGACCATCGACGGCCTGAAGGCGGTTCGCCAGCTCTCTGAAGAGGATATCAAGACCAATGTCACCTTAGTCTTTTCACCGCTGCAGGCCCTGATGGCGGCAAAGGCCGGGGCCACCTATGTCAGCCCCTTTGTGGGACGGCTCGACGACCTCTCCCAGGAGGGGATGTTTCTGGTGCAGCAGATCCTGGAGATCTACACCAACTATGATTTCGAGACCGAGGTGATCGTGGCCAGCATCCGCAATCCGCTCCATGTGCTGGAGTCCGCGATGATGGGCGCGCATGTGGCCACCATACCTTTTAGTGTTCTCTCGAAGCTTGCGGCCCATCCCCTGACGGACAAGGGCATCCAGTCTTTTCTGGATGACTGGAACAAGGGAAAGAAATAGCGGATAAAGGACCGACACCAAAACCTATGGCCCTGGGTTCAAAAATCACCGCAGCCCTCAGCAATCCCAATTCCCTGACGCTCTTTCGTATATTCGCGGCCCCGGGAATCGTGATTCTGCTGCTCTATCCGACGCGGATCTCCACTGCTGCCGCGGCCCTGCTCTTCAGCGCCGCGGCCATCACCGACTATTTGGACGGCTATTTCGCCCGCAGTCTGGGGCTGGTCTCCAACCTCGGAAAGATGCTGGACCCCCTGGCCGACAAACTGCTGGTGATCTCCTCGCTGATTATGCTCACCTCCCACGGCTGGATACCGGCTTGGATGGTCTGCATCATCGTGGGCCGGGAGATCGCGATCACGGGCCTGCGGGGGGTGGTGGCCGGAGAGGGGGAGGATACCTCGGCCTCCTGGCTGGGTAAATACAAGACCGGTTTTCAGATCGCGGCCATCATCCCGCTGCTCTTCCATTATCCCTATTTTACAATCGATCTCCATGCCATTGGGATGTTTTTTCTCTGGGGCGCGCTGGGGCTGACGCTCTGGTCCGGGATCGACTATTTCGTCCGGTTTCGAAAACTTCTTCAGGGATGATTTTTTTTGCTTGACTTCCCTGACGGGATTGGGTATAAATCATTTCTTGACTGAGCGGGAATAACTCAGTGGTAGAGTGCAACCTTGCCAAGGTTGAAGTCGCGGGTTCAAATCCCGTTTCCCGCTCCATTTTTTTGGCGGCATAGCCAAGTGGTAAGGCAACGGTCTGCAAAACCGTTATTCACCGGTTCAAATCCGGTTGCCGCCTCCAAGCTTGTGAGGATTCCAAAGGGTTTTGGCTTTTCAGTAAAAAAAGCCAAAACCCTTTTTTTATGGGAAAAATAGAGAAAGGGACCCAAAGAACGGAAAGGACATAAGGGACCCGAAGGGGAGAAAAGGATTATTGTTTGATGTTTTTGGCCGCATCAGATATGATTGGACTGTAGTATCTGCAGTTTTATTATCCTCGATTCGCTCCAAAGGATTGTCCGCAATCATCAAGGAGGAGAAAACCCATCCAGAATCGGGTCGCCTCGCCCTTTGGAACCCGGTGTGAGATCATCGAAGAGATCGGCAATGAGGTACACCTCAGGACACCGATGTCCCCCTGTTCACCTATCAGAATATAGCGGAAGCATTCGGCTATTCGGACCGCCGCAATGTGCATAACTACTGGAGTGAATATGAAAAGCGCGGCGGCGACGTATTCGATTTTCTGACCCGGAAGCGCAAAATCGACAACGCAGTCGTAGAGGCTGCAGGGGATGTGGTGGGAGAGAATCCGACAGCCTCCACATCCGACACAACCAACCCAATCGAAAGGTTCTTCAGGGCATATCAGCGGTTCTATAAGACTCGCGGCTAGTGAGTGCGAAGCTCGGCCTGATCGTGTTCCTGGTCGGCTACCTCTTCACCCGGCAGGCTAAGACCGGCAAGGCGCCCATTGAAAATCTCATCCCGGAAGCCAGACATACTCCACTGTACCAGATTTTGAACGATCCGATCAAGTGGGGAATGTCAGAGCTGGGGGATGCCATGTCAAGAAAAGGGGGGAGGTCGATGAAATGGCAACCGATCAGCTCGAAGAGGCGGCATAAAGGGAGGAAATTCAGGGGGGCGATCTGAACGCTCTCATTCTTCGGGAAATGGATAATCAAAAGGAGACGGTGATGATCAAACAGATACTGAAGGAAGAAGGGCGGATGGAAGGATGCGACTGATCCGTATCGGATATGCCTGTATCAATACAATTCTTCCCTCTCCCAACCGCACCTGCCGGTTGAAAAACGCCGCGCCGGAGCGGATAGAAGAGCTGGCCAGGGAGAATCTCGGCCGCCTGGCTGCGATTCTGGAGTGGAACAGGGATCATGCCATCCATCTCTTCCGCATCTCTTCTGAGACCATCCCCTTTGCCTCCCATGAATCCGTTTACCTGGATTGGGAGACTGCCCTTGCGCCGGAACTCCAAAAACTTCGAAATCTGATCCGATTGACCGGAATGCGGATTTCCATGCATCCTGGACAGTTCACAGTGCTCAACTCCCCAAAGGAGAAGGTGGTGGAAAACAGCATCCGGGAGTTGGACTACCACGCCGCGCTGCTGGATACGCTGGCCCATGACATGAGCCATAAGATCGTTCTGCACATCGGCGGGGTCTATGGCGATAAATCGGCTTCGGCCCGCCGGTTCAAGGAGAACTTCCAACGGCTGCCGGACCGGGTGAAAACGCGGCTGATCGTGGAAAACGACGAGAAGAACTACACCGCTGCCGATGTCCATGCCATTGCGGTCGATCTCGGCATCCCGGCCGTATTTGACATCTTTCACCATTCATGCCATCCTTTTACAGAAAAGAGTCCGATTGAAAAGATCATCCAACGAGCGATGGAGACTTGGAAGGCTGAGGACGGCAGGCCCAAACTCCACTATTCGGATCAGTGGCCCGGCAAACATGCGGGGGCTCATTCCGAGACGGTGGACATGAAAGCTTTTAAAGCATTTTATGAAATCGTCCGGGATCTGGCGGTCGATGTGATGATCGAGGTGAAGGACAAGGAGCAGTCGGTGCTGAAGATCTACAACGAGATACCGGATTTAAGAGGCCTTTTTTGAAGATACTGCTGATCTATCCCTACTGTCTGGAGAATCGCATCCATACCGAGGATGTGAGTGTTGTGCCGATGGGCCTCTATTCCATCGGCGCGATTTTAAAGGAGAATGGCTGTGATGTAAAGATCCTGAACCTCCAGGGATGGGCCCAAACTCCGGAAAAGATCAAAGATCTCCTGAAGGAGGAGAAGTCGGACATCATCGGCTTTTCCATCTTGAACGCCAATCGCTGGGGCGGCATCGAGATAGCGCAGGTGGCAAAGGAGATCGATGAGAATGTAAAGATCGTCTTCGGCGGGGTGAGTGCCACCTATCTCTGGTTCCATTTCCTGAGCTACTTTCCCACAGTCGATTATGTTGTCCTCGGAGAGGGGGAGAAAAGTTTTCTGAAGCTTGTCCGTTTTCTTCAGGAGGGAAAAGGAGAAGGGGAGGGGATACCTGAGGGTATCGACGGCCTCGCCTTCAGAAGAGATGGCGAGCCGGAATGCAGCCCCGAGGCCGATCTCATCTCCGAACCGGATGAAACGCCCAATCCTGCAAAGTATTTCACCTATACCCATCTCTCTTTGACAAGGGGATGTCCGAGCCGCTGCACCTTCTGCGGCTCTCCGGATTTCTGGAAAAATAAGGTGCGGTTCCATTCGGCCGACTACTTTGTGGATCAGATGGAGATGCTCCACAGAAAAGGCGTGAGCCACTTCTATGTCTCCGATGATATCTTTACCATGCAGCCCCGCCGGGTCATCGAGATCTGCCGAAAGATCATCGACCGAAACCTCGACATCTCCTGGGCCGCGATCTCCAAGGTGAGCCATGTGGATGAAGAGATGCTCTTCTGGATGCGCCGGGCCGGCTGCATGCAGATCAGTTACGGGGTGGAGAGCGGCTCTGAAAAGATCCGGAATGTGCTGGGAAAAAACATCACTTTCGAACAGATCGAAAAAGCCTTCCGGCTCACCCAGTCCTTTGGGATCATGGCCAGAGCCTATTTTATCTACGGATCTCCGGGAGAGACATGGAAGAGCATCGAGGAGACCATCGCGCTGATGAAGGCGATCCAGCCTCTGAGCGTAATCTTCTACATCCTCGCCCTCTTTCCCGGTACGCTCCTCTACGAAACCTATAAGAAAAAGGCCGGGATCACCGATGACATCTGGCTCAATCCCATCGAGGACATACTCTATTTCCAGGTCGATCCGGAATTGACCCAGGAGATGATTCTATCCTTTGGAAAAAAGCTTCGGGAGAGCTTCTACGATTCTCTGCCCGATTTCGCCCGTTCCCTGAAATTGATCGATGACGAGCGCCTCTATCCCAGACATGCCGATTTCTTCTCCCGGCTCGGCATGACCTTCAGCCACGGGGATTATGAGATAGATGAGGTTTCCGGACATGACGGGATCGCAGCGGAACTTTTCGAACGGGCATTGACCTACGGCGATGACCCCCGAGCCTATCTGGGGCTGGGGCTGCTCTCACAGAAGAGAAGGGATCATGGAAAGGCTATGGAATGGTTTTCCCGGGGCAATGAACGGTTTTCGGACAATTTGCCGCTGCATATGGGAGCCGGTGTCAGCCTCATGAATATGGGCGAGTTCCAAAAGGCGCTGAACCATTTTGAGTGTTGCGGGGATGATCCGGATGCCCGAAACTATATTGATGAATGTCGGAAAAGGATCGGATGAGGGCAGGGGAAGGGAACAGGGCTGCCAGGGCTAGTCGATGGCTCCCCGACCATGAAACGCCCGGGAGCGAATGCTTCCCTGCCAAAAATCCTCCCCGACATCCAGATGATCGACATCCCCCGGCCGAGGGGTATCGACCCCCTGATGGCTGCGGCCTGTTCCTGTGTAAGGAGGCCATCTGCGATCCATCGGTCGATCTCCGTATGGAGCCATCGGATATGTCGCTGGTTCAATGCGCTCATATTCATCCCATACCATGAAGTTGTGAAAAGGAAAATGGCAAAAGCGCATATTTGGGAAGATCTCATTCGATGTAAAAAAATCCTTGCCATCGGAGCCGAAAAAATATATTCTTAAAAATTTAGAGGCTGTCCCAAGGGGATCAGCCATTTTTTTCTTGACAGAGAAGCCTTTTTTATTTACATATATTTGATTATTTTTTATTTAAGGAGTGGTGATCGTGAAGGGATACACATACAGCGCAAGAACGTCGGACAACAAGGGGAAGTGGTGCGTAGTGGATGCTCGGGATGCGGTGCTGGGCCGGCTGGCTACCCAGATTGCGATCCGGCTGCGGGGAAAGCACAGTCCGCTTTTCACCCCTCATGCGGACATGGGGGATCATGTGATCGTGATCAATGCGGAGAAGATCGTGCTGACCGGCAGAAAGATGGATCAGAAGAACTACTATCGCCACAGCGGCTATATGGGCGGTCTCAAGACCACCAGCGTCAAGGAGATGCTGGCCAAGAAGCCTGAAGATGTGATTCGCATTGCGGTACGGGGTATGCTCCCCAAAAACCGCTTGGGGAGAAAGCTGATCAAGAAGCTCAAGGTCTATGCCGGGGAGCAGCATCCCCATGAGGCCCAGCAGCCCGAAGCCCTGAAGATCTGATCATGATAAAAAATTAAATGTCAAACCCAAATAAAAGCATGAACCGGGGATATTAATGGAAAAAGGACAGAGCTATTACGCAACGGGAAGGCGAAAGACATCGGTGGCCAAGACATGGATGATGCCGGGCAGCGGCACCATCACCATCAACAATCGCCCCTTTGAAGATTATGTGAACACCGAGGCCGCACGGCTCATCATGATCCAGCCCCTGGCCCTGACCAACAATCAGGAGTCCTATGACATCCGCGTCAAGGTCAGCGGCGGCGGGATGTCCGGCCAGGTGGGAGCCATCCGCCATGGGATCACCCGTGCCCTGATGGAGGCGGACCCGGATCTGAGGCAGGTGCTGAAAAGAGCCGGTTTTGTCAAGCGGGACCCCCGCCAGAAGGAGCGGAAGAAGTACGGCCAGCGGGGAGCACGCGCGCGGTTCCAGTTCTCGAAACGGTAGAATCCCTCCTTTTCAACAGCTTCGCGATTCTTCTTTTCCCTTCGATTCAAAGAAGAATGCAATAGAAAATCCTTTCGAGCGCAGAAAAATGTTTGCGTTCGAGAGGATTTTTTTGTGTGGACAAACCCAAGATGAGATTTGGAGTGGGTTTTGAGTGGGATGAGAGGAAATCTCCAAAACAAAGAGGGGGAGATCTGATGAAGCGGACCTCCCCCTTGACTTTGCGATGATCTGAACCTGAAGATTTCAGAATATCAGATCCATTCTCTCTTCTGTCCTACCTCTGGCCGAAGGACTCCAGATCGAGCTTGAAGTACAGGCCATCCACATCTTCAGGATTGGGATAATAATCAAGGGTGAACTGATATTCGTTCCCCTGAAACCAGACGCAGAAAAGATCGAGAGAAATGTCCTCGTTCACGGATAGACACTCTTCCTCGACATCATCCCCGTTCTGCTCATCATCCCCGTTCTCCTCGCCATCATTCTTCTGCACAAAGGTATCTTGATCGATTTTCCAGTATACCCCTGCAGCGTCTGCCGGATTGGCATAGGGAAAAAGGGTGAATTGATACCTGACCCCTTCATATTCGACGCAGGGAAGGTCGATCTTTAGATCATTTTTCACCACAAGGCACTCCGTAGCTGTCGCGGAAATGGGGATTTCAAGAATCGGCTGATTGGGATCATTGGACGGAATGATGATCACCGCCTGTTCCTTTCCCGCGGAGTCCGGAGAAAAAAGGACTTTAAAAGAGGCGCTCCTCCCCGGAGATAAGGTTTTGCCGGAGACAGAATCCGAATTCTCTACAATTTGGAATCGGGGCGAAGAAGGTCCGAAAGGCTCTCCTCTGCTTTCGATGGTAATCGACCCGATCGCAAGATCTCCGCTCGGCTCGTCTGCATACAGCGACATGTTGGTGATAGTGATGGTCTGCTCCCTGGACATCCCGACGGTGACCGGCGGCGGTTGGGATACATCGATCTGATAGATTTTTCCCTCATCCAGATCCGTATGTAGCAGATCGCCCTCAAAGAAACAGAGGCCCCCCGGGAATTTTCCCGGAGCATCAAAGACCTCCTGGAGATCACCGCTGGTGTTCAGCTTGAAGATCTTTCCGGAGATGTCTGCAACCCAAAGATTTTCTCCGTCATAGGTGATTCCGGTGGGGCCGAATCCCGGGGTGCTGAAGCTGGCGAGCACGGTGCCGGCTGTGTCGAGCTTGAAGATCTTTCCGCTTTCAAAATCGGTATTCCAGAGATCGGTTCCGTCAAAAGCAATGCCCGAAGGTGTTGAGCCGGGAGCATCAAAGAACTTGAGGATGATGCCTTCGGTATCGATCTGGTAGATGCGGCTGGTGGAGAAATCGGCCACCCAGAGATCGGTTCCGTCAAATGCCAGACCTGCCGGCCCTGTTCCGGGGGCATCGAAATTATCCACCTCTTGCGCCTGGTTGTCATATTTATAAATTCTGTCACTTTTCATATCCGAGAGCCAGACATACTCCTGGCCGAGGGTGATTCCCATAGTAGTGGCATCCGGGGCATTCATGGAAGCCTTGACATTCTCCTTCATGGAGGCCATGGAGACGCCGATCCTGCGCGTCACCTCACCGCAGAGCCGGATCATATTCTCACCCGCGATTACAGCCCCCGGCGTTTCAGAAGTACCGCCGTACATCCGGTAGGTAACAATATCCTCTGCATTGAGATAGAAATCCGCGGCTGTATTGACGGAGCGCTCTGCTTCCTGACCTGCGGGACGAATGGGTGTCTGCTGGAAAGAGGCGACATCTGTGCCGTTGACGAGGATCTCCGCATAAACGGTGCGGGGATGGTTCACATAGCCAAGACCCGTCTGAGTCTCCACCCGGCGGACCCACATCCCCTTCTCTGCGGTGAATTCCCATGTCAATCCATCAGAGAAGACCTCCTGTGAAGTCCCTTCTTCGCCAAAGGTGTAGCTCTCACAGAGAGCCAGGGCAGATGCTGCGCTGAAAAGCAGAGCAACAACTGCTGCAATCAAAATCATACAAATCGGACGACCTGACCTTTTCTTCATCTTTTTACCCTCCTGCAGTTAGAGTTATGGAACACCCATACAGCTTGATATCCCAGTATTAGGCAAAAATTTCGCTTTTGTCAATGCGGGAATTGCAGCAGTAAGCCAAGAAAGAGAATTATTGTGATATCGGAGGAGAGGGGAGGGAGAGACCAAAGGAAGGAAGAAAAGGGGAGGAAGTAACGATTCCCCCCCTCTGTGGCAGAAATTAAGCGGCAGCAGAGACCTTCACCGCACAGACCTTATATTCGGGAATCCCCGATACCGGGTCCAGCGCGGCATTGGTCAGCCGGTTTGCGGCCGCCTCTGCGAAGTGGAACGGGATGAAGACGGTTCCGTCCACAGCCTTGTCCGAAATCTTGATCCGGGCCTGGATAGCGCCCCGGCGGGAGGAGATCTCCACCATTGCGCCGTCTTCGATCTTCAGCCTGTCCGCATCCCGGGGGGTGATCTCAACAAAACTCTCCCCCTCGCGTTCATTGAGCCCTTGGGTCTTCCGGGTCATGGTTCCGGTATGGTACTGGTAGAGGACCCGGCCCGTGGTGAGATAGAGCGGATACTCGTCATCTGTCTGCTCGGCCGGCTGGATGTAGTCGATCGCGTGGAACGTGCCCCGGCCTTTGGGAAACTGGCCGATATGGAGGATCGGGGTCCCCGGATGCTCCGTGGTGGGGCAGGGCCAATGCAGACCCTCCACCTCGATCCGCTCGTAGGTGATGCCTGCGTAGGAGGGCGTCACCTTCCGGATCTCCTCGAAGATCTTCTGGCTGTCTGTATATTGATCGGTTTCATGGCCCATCCGCCGGGCGATCTCCCAGGTGATCCACCAGTCGTCCTTGGCCTCTCCGGGCGGCTCAACGGCCTTCCGGACCCGCTGCACCCGCCGCTCTGTGTTGCTGAATGTCCCCTCCTTTTCAGCAAAGCAGGCCGAAGGAAGTACCACGTCCGCGAGTTGTGCGGTCTCGGTCATGAAGATGTCTTGGACAACCAGGAAGTCGAGGTGTTTGAAACTCGCCTCGGCATGGTTGAGGTCCGGGTCCGAGACCAGCGGGTTCTCGCCGATGATGTAGAGGGCCTTGAGTTCGCCGGAATGGGCTTTGGGGATCATCTCCGTAACCTTTAAGCCCACTTTGTCGGATATTCCGCTGACGCCCCAGTTCTGCTCCATCTTCTTTACCGCATCCGGATTGTTCACCGGCTGGTACGCGGTGAAGACGTTGGGAAGGCCCCCCATGTCGCACGCGCCCTGGACATTGTTCTGGCCCCGAAGAGGGTTCACGCCGCCGCCCCGGATGCCCATGTTGCCGCAGAGCATCGCGAGGTTGGCCAGGGATTTGACATTGTCGGTTCCGGTGATGTGCTGGGTGATGCCCATGCAGTAGAGGATGGTTCCCTTTTCCGCGGCCGCGTACATCCGGGCCGCATCGATGATCTGCTGTGCCGGGATGCCGGAGATCCCCTCCACATACTCGGGGGTGAACTTCTCCACGACCTTCTTCATCTCTTCAAATCCTTCGGTGCGCTCCGCCACAAAGGTCTTGTCGTAGAGGTCCTCCTCAATGATCACATTCATCATCCCGTTGATCCAGGCCACATCCGCTCCCAGATTCTGGCGCAGCCACTGGTGAGCGTAGGCTGCGATCTTGATCCGTCTCGGGTCGACCAGGATGAGCTTTGCGCCCCTGAACTTGACCGCGCGTTTGACAAAGGAGGATAGCACCGGGTGGTTCTCGGTGGTGTTGGAGCCGGTGATCAGAATCACGTCGGCCTCCTCGATGTCTGCGATGGTGTTGGTCATTGCTCCGCTTCCGAATGCTGCGGCCAGACCGGCCACGGTGGAGCTGTGTCAGAGACGGGCGCAGTGATCGACATTGTTCGTCTTCATCACCGCCCTTGCAAACTTCTGCGCGATATAGTTCTCCTCGTTGGTGACCCGGGCCGATGTGAGCAGGCCGAACGCGTCGGGGCCGTGATCATCTCTGACCGCCTTGAACTTTTCCGCCACAAGGTCCAATGCCTCGTCCCAGGAGGCCTCCCGAAAGGTTCCATCCTCCTTTTTGATCATCGGGCTTTTGAGCCGATCCGGAGCGTTGATGAAATTGAAGCCGAAGCGGCCCTTGACGCAGAGGCTGCCATAGTTGGGCGCAATCTCCTCTACGCCAGTCACCTGAACCACCTCGCCCTCCTTTACATGGAGGTTGAGCTGGCACCCGACGCCGCAGTAGGAGCAGGTGGTGCGTACCTTTTCGGTCTCCCAGGGCCGGATTCGGTATCGGGCATCCTTCTCCATCAGGGTGGCCACGGGGCAGGCCTGGACGCACTCGCCGCAGAAGACGCAGTCGGAATCCTTCAGGGGGCGGTCCCCGGCCGCGATGACCTTGGTGTTCGATCCCCGATATCCGAAACTGATCGCGTCATTGACCTGGATGTCGCAGCAGGCCTGGACGCACCGGCCGCACTTGATGCAGCGGGAGAAATCCCGAACGATAAAGGGGTTGACCGTCTCCATTGGGTAGGGGGTTTCGGTCCTGGGAAACTGCTCTCCGGTGACCTGGTACTGGTAGGCCAGGTTCTGGAGCTTACAGTCGCCCCAGGCCGGACAGAGTTCCGCGGAGCTGTCCTCTTTTTGGACCGAGAGCTGAAAACCGGTCCAGTCCTGATCGTCCGATTTTCGGACCGCACAGTTGTGATTTCCAGAGGAGAGGAGCAGCTTGAGCAGCAGCCGTCTGGCCTCCACCACGCGGGGGGATTCGGTATGAACCACCATGCCCTTTCCCGCTGGGGCCGCACAGGAGGCGACCAGATTCCGGGCCCCTTCCACCTCTACCACGCACATCCGGCACTCGCCGGTAGGAGATGCTCCTTTTAAGTAGCAGAGGGTCGGGATCTCGATGCTTTTCCGCTGAGCCGCCTGAAGGATCGTCTCTCCCGGCTCGAATGGGATCTCGTTTCCATTGATGATGATCATGTTGCCATTATCCATTTTTTTCAATTCTCCTTACCGGTTCGCGCCACTGGATCGAATTTTGCTGATCATCTGTTTATAAAAAACCTCCAGTTTTGTCAATCCGTGAATTTTTTTGCTCTTTTCATGATAGTACCGCCGGATCTCGGGCCAGAGTCGGGGAATGGCCCCGCCGTAGATCTCATAGAGCAGCACCATAGCCGTACTCCCGGCCAGGTCGGCCAGAAAATCGGCAAAGGATGCGGTTCTGTGGGGCACGAAAGACTGGTGGATCTCATCCGAAAGGCCGTAGAGCGCGGAGAGAACGATGGCGGCCGCCATCGTTTTAAAAAGATGCTTTTCCGAAAGCCCCAGCTCGATAAATGCCCTGAAGATGAGAACCGCGAGAATCCCGTACCCGATAAAGTGGAGCAGCTTGTCGATGTGGGGGATGTCGATGCCCCGGTTCTGCACCGGTATCGGCATGATGGATGCGCCGAAGATGGCAATTGCATAAAAGATCGGCAGCAGGAGGTGCAGAGGACGCTTCTTCTTGGGATAGGGCACGGTATCGGCAAAAGGATTCAATTATCTATTCCGCAAAGATTTCCAGTTCGATCTTCCGCTTGGCAATATGGTCGAAGACCCGGTTGAAGAAGCTTTCATGATCCAGACCGTGGCGGACATTTCCATCGAGGGTTCTCACGGATAATGTACCCTTCTCCTTCTCTTTCGCGCCGACTGTCAGGATCAGCGGGATATTTTGCAGTTGGGCCTCCCGGATCTTCCGGTTGAGGCTCTCGGTCCTATGATCCACTTCACATCTTAGTGCCAACTGGGTGAACTTCTCCGAAAGCTCCCGGGCATACGGGACAAGGTCATCGTTGATGGGCAGAAGAATCACCTGGACCGGCGCGAGCCAGAGGGGAAACTTCCCCGCGAAGTGCTCCAACAGGATGCCGAAGAAGCGCTCGATAGAGCCGTAGATAACCCGGTGGATCATGATGGGCCGGTGGCGCTGGTTGTCGCTGCCGATGTAGGCCAGATCGAAACGCTCTGGCAGGGACATGTCGAGCTGCACCGTTCCGCACTGCCAGGTTCTCTTGAGCGCGTCCTGGATGTGGATGTCGATCTTGGGGCCGTAGAATGCGCCGTCCCCCTCGTTGATCTTGTACTCCTGGCCGTAGAGTTCCAGTGCGGACCGAAGGCCCTCGGTCGCCATCTCCCACTGCTCGTCCGTGCCGATCGACTTTTCGGGGCGGGTGGAGAGTTCCAGATGGAACCCGAGGCCGAATGTTCCGTAGATCCGCTCTGTGAGCTGCAGCACCCCCAGGATCTCCGCTTCGATCTGATCCGGCGTCATGAAGATGTGCGCGTCGTCCTGGTGAAAGGCCCGCACCCGGAAGAGGCCCGAGAGCACGCCGCTCAGCTCGTGCCGATGGACCAGCCCGATCTCGGCCTGGCGCAGGGGGAGATCCCGGTAGGAGTGGGGCCGGCTGGCATAGAGGAGCATCCCGCCGGGGCAGTTCATCGGCTTGATGGAGTACTCCTCCTCGTCGATCTTGGTCACATACATGTTCTCCCGGTAGTTCTCCCAGTGGCCGCTCTTCTCCCACAATGCCCGGTTTAAAATGATCGGGGTCTTGGACTCCACATAGCCGGCGGCCCTATGCTCCTCTCTCCAGTAGGCCAGCAGCGCGTTCCAGATCTCCATCCCCCTGGCGTGGAAAAAGGGCATCCCCGGGGCCTCGTCGTGGAAGCTGAAGAGATCGAGGGCCTCGCCGAGCTTCCGGTGGTTCCGCTTCTTTGCCTCCTCCAGGAAGTGGAGATACTCCTTCAAGTCCTTCTTGTCGAAGAAGGCCGTGCCGTAGATCCGCTGGAGCTGGGGCCGGTTCGGATCTGCCCGCCAGTATGCGCCCGAGACCTTGGTCAGCTTGAAGGATTTGATAAATCCGGTGTGGGGGACATGGGGACCCCGGCATAGATCGGTGAAATCCCCCTGCTCGTAGAAGGAGATGGTTCCGTCTGTAAGGTCCTGGATCATCTCGGTCTTGAAGGGCTCGTCTTTATAGAAATCGAGGGCCTCCTTTTTGGTGATCACCTTTCTGCGGATGGGAAGCTTCTCCTTGACCAGTTTTTTCATCTCGGCCTCGATCTTGGAGAAATCCTCTTCCGAGACCGGCTCCATGTCGATGTCGTAGTAGAAGCCGTCCTCCACCACCGGGCCGATGGTCAGGTGCGCATCTTTGTAAACCCGGCAGATCGCATGAGCCATGAGGTGGGCCGCGCTGTGGCGCATGATCTCCAGTGCCTCGGGGTCCTTTGTGGTGATCAGCCGGATCTCGGCATCATGGTCGATGGGCAGATAGACATCGAGGGTATCCCCGTTCACTTTCACCGCAACCGTGTCCCGGGCCAGGCCCTCGGATATGCTTCTGGCGATCTCTTGGCCGGTGGGGGAATTTTCAAAGGACTTTATGTTTCCATCGGGCAATGTTATATTGATCATTGTTTTTATATCCTGGTTTTTATATCCTGAACAGGTTAAAAAGAAGTTCGGTTTGCCGCAGCAAAGCGTAAATGAACAATCTATGGGAAATGGAGAAAGGGGTCAAGAGAAAAAAATGGATGAAACCGAGAGCCTCTCATACCGCATGATCGATACAACGGCCCGGTTGAAGGCTTTTTTGGATAAACTGGAGGGAAAACCGATGGTGGCCGTGGATCTGGAGGCCGACTCCATGTACCACTTCAAAGAGAAGGTCTGCCTGATTCAGATCGGCGCGGAGGGGGCGGCCGCGGTGATCGACCCGCTGAAGGTCGAGGATCTCTCCCCCTTGAAGCCGCTTTTTAAAGATCCCAACGTGCAGAAGATCTTTCACGGCGCGGACTATGATGTCCGATCTTTACACCGGGACTTCGGCATCGAGATCGAAAACCTCTTTGACACCCAGATCGCATGCCGGTTTCTGGGTATGCGGGAGACCGGGCTGGAATCCGCGCTCTCCAATCTGTTTGATGTCTCACTGGACAAGAAGTTTCAGAAAAAGGACTGGTCAAAGCGGCCCCTGCCCGAGGAGATGATCGAATATGCGGCAAAGGATGTGCTCTATCTGATCCCGCTGGCCAAAAAACTGACACGCCGGCTGCAGGAGGCGGATCGGCTCTTCTGGGTGGAGGAGGAGTGCGATCTGCTGAGCCAGGTCCGCGCGGATACCGGAGAAGGGGAGCCGCTCTTCCTGAAGTTCAAAGGAGCCGGCCGTCTGGGGGCCAGAAACCTTGCAGTGCTGGAAGCCCTGCTGCAGTATCGGATGTCTCTGGCCGAAAAAAAGGACCGCCCCCTTTTCAAGGTCTTCAGCAACGATTCAATCCTGAAGATCACCAAGGCAAAGCCGAAGAATGTGACCCGGCTGTCGAGCCTTGGGGCCATGAGTGAAAAGCAGATCCGGATGTACGGTCAGGAGATCGTGGATGCGGTCAAGAGCGCTTATGAGATTCCGGAGGCGGAGCTGCCGACCTATCCCCGGAAAAGAGCGCCTTCGGTCTCCCCCAAGGTTCCGGAGCGGGTTCAGGTGATCCGGCGGTGGCGGGATGCCAAGTGCCGGCATCTGGGGGTCGATCCCGCAGTTGTCTGCACACGGTCGATCATCACCGCAATCGCGGTGAAGAATCCCAAAACTCCGGAGGGGCTGCAGGGGGTCGAGGAGATCCGAAACTGGCAGTGCAGGGTCTTTGGAGAGGAGATTCTGCGGGAGCTGAAAAAGATGGGGCGGAAGTAGAAAATTACAAAAGCCGGAAAGGCTAAAAACCGGAAAAGCTAATAATAAGGAGATTGAATGATTCTGGAGTATAAAGGAAAAAACCCCTTGCTGGGGGAGAATGTCTTTATCGCGCCCACGGCCATGGTCATCGGAGACGTGGAACTGGGCGACAATGTGAGCGTCTGGTACGGCACGGTGATCCGGGGGGATGAGGCCCCGATCAGAATCGGGAAGAATTCCAACATCCAGGACAACAGCACAATCCATGCGGACCCGGGAAAGCCAGCGATCATCGGCGCGAATGTGACCGTGGGCCACAATGCCGTGGTTCACGGCTGCACCATTGAGGATAACTGCCTGATCGGGATCAGTTCAGTGGTACTCAATGGCGCACATATCAGGACCGGCTCCATTGTTGGGGCCGGCGCGGTGGTGCGGGAGAATCAGGAAGTGGGCCCCCGCCATCTCGTGGCCGGAACCCCGGCCGTGCTCAAAAAGGAGATGGATGAAGAGATCATCGAGGCTCTGGAGATTCCGGCCCATGTCTATCTGAAACTGGCCTCCGAACATCGGGAGATTCCCCTTCCGGAATAGAAGAGATTTTCATGCGCGTCAGGTTCTGGCATCGACTTTCGGGCCGGGAGGCCATCATTACGATCCTAGCGGGTCTTGCGGTCGGGCTGATCTTCAGTTCCGTGCAGATCGGACTTGATCTTCTCGAGGAGAGGGAGCAGATCGATCTCACGGTACAGCAGGTCATTCGAACGGTTCAGGAGCCGGCGGTTCAGGCTGCCTATGATCTGGACAAATCCCTGGCTTTCCGGATCGTCAATGGCCTTCTGGCCTATGGCCCTATTGTCCATGCCCGGGTGGTGGACGATTTCGGAAGGGTGCTTGCGGACCGCCGCCGGATCGAACCTGAAAAAGAAGGGATGGGATGGCTGACAAAGCTGATTTTCAAAGATGACCTCCGGTACGAATCTCCCCTGGTCCTGCGAAACGGCGGGGACTCCCTGGGCCATATTCTGGTGGTGGTGGATGCGGACCGGATCGCGGCCAACTTCATCCGGCGGGCTCATGTGGTTCTGGTCACAGAGGTGGTGCGGGCAGTGGTTCTGGCCGGAATTCTCGGTTTAATCTTCTATGCCACCATCACCCGGGCGCTGCTGCGAATGGTCCGTCAGCTCTCGGGCGTCAACCCCGCGCAGCCTGCGGAAAAGCTCTTGAAGATTCCCAAAAGCCATGCCCATGATGAGCTGGGACTGCTTGCCCATACCACGAATCACCTGCTGACGGAGTTCGAGCGGAGCCTTGCCGAACGGAGAGCCGCGGCAGAGGAGCAGCGCCGGCAGACCGAGTATATGAAGGCCCTCCATGAGACGGCCATCGGCCTCATCAGCCGTCTGGATCTCAATGATCTCTTCCAGGCAATGGTGACCCGGGCCGCCCGGCTGACGGGCGCGACCGAGGCTTTTCTTCACATCTATGATCCGAAAAAAGATGCATTGATCATCCATGCCGGTTTCGGCATATTTGCCGATCAGATCGGCTTTCAGGTGGAGATCGGAGAGGGGCTTGCGGGCCGGGTCTGGTCTTCGGGACAGCCCCGCTATGTCGAGGACTACAACCACTGGCCCGGGAGAATGGACATATCCCTCTTCGACCAGATGAGATCGGTGATGGTCGTCCCTATCCGCTCCGGGGCATATATGGAGGGAGGGGTCATCGGGCTTGCCCATACGGACCCGGTAAAGCGCTTTGGGGAGAACGATGTGGAGGTGCTTCAGCGCTTTTCCGAGCTTGCGGCCATTGCACTGGACAATGCCCAGCTCTATACCCTTGCGCAGAAGGAATTGGCCGAGCGGCAGCGGATGGAGAAGGAGCGGGAGAAGATGGAGGCGCAGCTCCGCCAGTCCCAGAAGATGGAGGCCATCGGAACCCTGGCCGGAGGGATCGCGCACGACTTCAACAACATCCTTTTTCCCATCATCGGCCTGACGGAATTGAGCCTTTCGGCCCTTCCTCCTGATGCAGAAGTCCGGCCCAATCTGGAAAAGATCTTCACGGCTGCGATCCGGGCCAGAGACCTGGTGGGGCAGATCCTAACCTTCAGCCGGCGGAAAGAGCAGGACAAAAAGCCCCTGCAGATTCAGCCCATCGTCAAGGAGGCGGTGAAGCTGATCCAGGCCAGTCTTCCCTCTACCATCGAGGTGCGGTATGAGATCGACCCTGAGGCTCCGCCCACCTGTGCGGACCCGACCCAGATCCATCAGGTGGTGATGAACCTCTGCACCAACGCCTACCATGCCATGACGGAAAAAGGGGGACTGCTTGAGATCTCCTTGAGAGAATTGTCCGCTGCCGAAGAGATTCGATCCTCGCCCGCAGTAGAGATCCGCTTCCCCTGTCTCTGCCTTCAGGTGAGGGATACCGGGAGCGGTATCGAAAAATCGGTTGTCGAGCATATCTTCGAGCCCTATTTCACCACAAAGCCTTCCGGAGAGGGAACCGGTATGGGTCTGGCCGTGGTCTACGGCATTGTCCGGGAGCATGGCGGCCACATCCTGGTGGAGAGCGAGCCCGGCAGCGGAAGCTGCTTTTCCGTCTATCTGCCCACTGCAGAGACGGTTCCGGTGGGCAAACCTCCCGAACCCCTGGAGAATTTCTGGGGAAAAGGGGAGCATATCCTTCTGGTGGATGACGAGGAGACGGTGCTGGAAGTGATGGAGAAGATGCTGGTACGCCTCGGGTACCAGGTGACGCCTTTTGCCGACGGAGAGAGTGCATTGAAAGCCCTGCAGGAAAATCCCGATACTTTCAGTCTGCTGATGACGGACATGACCATGCCGAAGATGACCGGTCTCGATCTGGTGAAAAAGGCGACCTCCAGCAAAACCAATCTCCCGGTGGTGCTCTGCACCGGATTCGGAAATGTGGAGCATATGGAGAAGGCCAGAGCCGCGGGGGTTCGGGAGATACTGATCAAGCCGGTGGTGCTGGAGGATCTGGCTCCGGCCCTCCGGAGGGCTCTGCAGGGCGGCCGATCTGTGAAAGGGTAGAATGAAAGGGTAGAAATGGATGAAAGCCCTCAGGGAAAGATAAAGGTCTAAACGATTATGAAAACAATCTTGTGCGGTGCAGGAAAATACTCCCGGGATCTGGTGGGGCGGCTCGGCGAAAACTGGAACATCGTTCTCATCGATCCGGTTGCGAGCCGGCTTTCGGCAATGGTCAACCGGTATCCGATCATCTACCAGACCATCGAAGGGGATGCATCGAGCCCTGTGGTGCTGGACAAGGCCGGAATTTCCGAGGCCAAATTCGTTCTGGCGCTGACGGACGACGACAGTGTCAATCTTGCCATTGCACGATGCGCCCATGAAGAGAATGTCATGCAGATTCTGGCGCTGGTGGGTGATCCGGAAAAGGAGCCCCTCTTTTCAGAGCTGGGGGTGAGAACCATCCTCCCTGCCAACATGGTGGGAAAGGTGATCTACCATTATCTTCAGGACCCCCGGATCAACATCAATTCCATCTGCCACACCAGAGGAGAGATCGTGGAGATGGATGTCTCCCGAACCAACTGGGTGGTGGGGCTTTCCGTGGCCTCTTTTGAGAATCCGGACTGGCGGGTGGTGGGGATCTTCAAGAACGGCTGCCTCACCTTTCCCCGGCCCCACGACCTGATCGAGAAGGGTGATCGGCTGGTGCTGATCGGACAGCGCGATTTCTTCAAAGAGGTCTGCTCCCTCATCGCATCAAGACATCTCCCCTTTCCCCTCTCCTTTGGCCGGGGAATCCTGCTGCTTCATGATCCAAGGGACCAAAAGGTAGAGGAAACCCTCAAGGAGACCATGTACCTTGCCGCCAATACCCGGGCGGGCCATGTCACTCTTCTCCACAGCAGAGAGCATCGGGATGTCGCGGACCGGCTCAATACCTGGTCCGGCCGGGTAGAGATCCGGGCTCGTGAGGCAGGAGAGCGGCCCATGGAGACCATCTCCGATCTGAGCAAGGAGCAGAGCATGGGCCTGGTCATTATCCGACCCTTTGAAAAATCCCTTTTTAAATCCCTGACCCGGCCCGAGATCATCGATCTGGCCAATTCTCTGCCTGTACCGATGCTGATCGCCAAGCACTCCCATCCCTACAAGCGGATCTTCGTCCCCTTCAATGGCTCCGACATGTCCGCCTATGCCCTGGACATCGCCATCGATATTGCAGAACAGCTCCGGGGAGAAGTGGACGTGGTCTTTGTCCGGTCCCCGGATTTCATCCACAGCGAAGAAAGCCTTTCAGCAGACACGATCTTTCACCGGGCAAGAGAGCATGCCCATATCCACAAGGTCAATGTGGGGGAGATTCTTCTGGAGGGAAACCCGGTCAGAGAGCTGAAAATACTGGCCGATGAGTATGATCTCATGGTCATGGGAAGCACCAGTAAGGAGAAGGAGTTCCTCACGCCCCATGTTGGGGAACTGATCGCAGAACGGGTCTCCTGTTCGGTGCTGATCCTCACTGCATAGGAGATCGGTGTGGAAGAAGTTCATAAATACTCTCTTCTGGTGATCTCCCTGGCGATTCTGGTGCTGCCGGGGATCAGCCGGATATTGCGCATTCCCTCGGTGGTGGCCGAGATCCTCTTCGGCGTGATCCTCGGCAAGAGCGTGCTCCACTTCAAGTTTACGGGGGAGTGGCTCTCCTTTCTGGCGGATCTGGGCTTTCTGCTGCTCATGTTCCAGGCCGGCATGGAGATCAACTTTCAGATGCTGAGAAAGCAGAGCCGGGGCCAGATTCTCTTTCAGTTCCTTTTTTTCGGGATCACCTTTGGCCTCTCCCTTCTCAGTGCGGTTTTATTGAACCGGGGAATGTTCATCGCACTGGTTCTCTCCACCACCTCATTGGGGCTGGTGATGCCCACCCTGCGAGAGGCGGGTCTCAATACCACACAGATGGGACAAGATATTCTCATCGCATCGACACTGGCCGATTTTCTCACTCTCTTCGGCATCACTTTCTTTCTCCTCTGGCTTCAGAACGGGGTCAGTTGGAACTTTGTGCTGCCGGTGATTCTTTTTGCCGGGTTTGCGCTGCTGCTGCGTCTGGGAAGGCTCTGGGTCTGGTGGTATCCGGGGCAGGCCGAAAAGGTGCTGGGGATTCAATCCGATGCCCAGGAGATCGGGGTTCGTTTCTCTATGGCGCTTCTTTTCCTGTTGGTGGCGCTCTCGGAGATGGTGCATCTGGAGCCGGTGCTTGGGGCATTTATGGGGGGAGCCCTCCTCTCCTTTGTCTTTCGGGAGAAGCACCTGCTGGAGGGGAAACTTTCGGGAATGGGGTTTGGCTTTCTCATCCCCTTCTTCTTCATCCATGTGGGGATGCAGTTCGATCTCTCCAATGTGATGAACCCGGAGCAACTGATCTTTACCCTGGAACTGCTCGGATTTGCCCTGCTGGTCAAGCTGGCCCCGGCGCTGTTGCTCATCTTTCGGGGATCTTCCCTTCGGGAGGCCCTGCAGGTCGGCTTTCTCCTCTCCTCCCGGCTCTCGCTCATCATCGCGGCCGCGGCCATCGGGCTGGAGAATAAGCTGATCACCCCGGCCATGAAGGATTCCATTGTTCTGCTGGCGCTGGTCACCTGCTTTGTGGGCCCTTTTCTGTTCCGGATCTTATACCGGAAAAAACCTCTGCAGGAGGAGAAACCGGCCAGAAGCGGGCCCGGCCCGGCCCGGCGGGGACTCAGGGGCGAGAAGGGGATCTGAGGCATCTGTCTCTTGTTTCCGACGGCAGGACTCTGCCGGATTTATCTGGATCGGGACGTTAGACGGCCTGAACCGGTATGACTGCTACACCTTTTTTTATTGACATCTTCCTCTGAATCGCGTAAAGTACGCAAACGAGTGTCGGGAAGTGGCTCAGCCTGGTAGAGCACAGCGTTCGGGACGCTGGGGTCGCTGGTTCAAATCCAGTCTTCCCGACCATACAAAAGCAGATTATCATCAGGTCGATTCGTTACAGCGGGTCGGCCTGATTTTTTGGCGTATATCCCATTATCCCCGCGGTTTTTCATCTCCCCATCCCCCTTTTTATGGTATACTGTCTAGTGTTCGGATTGTTTTGTAAGAATCATTATTGTCATGCAAGGAGAATGGAATCGTGTATGTACCCCGATACATGTTTTTCGTAAAAGGCGTCGGCACCAACAAGGAGCGGCTCTCCTCATTCGAGTATGCCCTCCGGGGCGCGGGCATTGCGCATCTCAACCTGGTGACCGTATCCTCCATCTTTCCCCCTCACTGCCGGATCATTTCGGTAGAAGAAGGGCTCACCCGCCTGGAGCCCGGCGAGATAACCCACTGCGTCATGGCCAGGGAGCAGAGCAAGGAGCCGGGAAGGCGCCTGGTCGCGAGCATCGGCCTGGCCCTGCCGTCCGAAAACGCCCGGTATGGCTATCTTTCAGAGCACCACGGCTTTGGCCAGACCGAGCTGGAGGCCGGGGAGTATGCCGAGGATCTGGCCGCGTCCATGCTGGCCAATACTTTAGGAATCGAGTTCGACCCGGACAAGGATTATGACGAACGGCGCCAGGTCTATCAGATGTCGGGGAAGATCGTCGAATCCCAGCACATCAGCCAGGCCGCGCTGGGAGCCGAGGGGAACCTCTGGACCACGGTGCTGGCGGCTGCGGTCTTCGTGAAATAATGGAGATAAACCGATCCATTGTCCGGTCATTTGTCCGGTTCGGCGGCCAAGAGGTGCGGGAATGGGAATTGGCCCAGGCCGATATCGTGGTGATGCCGCTGCCCTATGAGAAGGCGCTCTCCTATGGGCTCGGGGCATCTGACGGCCCTTTTCATCTGCTCAATGCATCGACCCAGCTCGAAGCTCTGGACGAGGAGACCCTGATATGCTGGGCCGATCTGAAGATCCATACGGCCTCTCCCTGTTATCCGGACGGAGAGCCGGAAAACGCAGTAATGGAGATGAAAGGGATTGCAGCCGATATCCTTTCTCAAAGAAAGCGGCTGCTCTGCCTGGGCGGGGATCATTCCATCTCCATCGGTCCCATCATGGCCGCGGCAGATGCCTTTGAAAATCTTGGAGTGCTGCAGGTCGACGCGCACCTGGATCTTCGGGAGGAGTGGAACGGCAGCCGCTTCAACCATGCCTGCGTCATGCGCCGCGTGATAGAAGATCTGGGGCTTCCTGTAGTTCCGGTTGGAATCCGGGCCGTGGCACAGGAGGAGATCGAGGTGATCAGGAGAAAAGGGATCGAACCCTTCTGGGCCCACGACCTTTCCCCGGGGGAGAACAGTTGGATTGAACAGGTAGTGGAGAGGCTTCCGGAGAATGTCTATCTCTCGGTCGATCTCGACGGCCTGGACCCTTCGGTCGTTCCCGGAACCGGAACCCCGGAGCCGGGGGGTCTTACCTATCGGCAGGTTGTCTCACTGATCAAGGCCGTTGGAAAGCGGCGAAGGGTCGTTGCCGCAGATATCACGGAGCTTTCCAAAATTCCGGATTCTCAGGTGTCGGAGTTTACCGCAGCCAGAATCGCGGCAAAAATCTTTGTCCACTGCTGGCCCGATTCAAAATCGGGTTCAAAATCGGAATCGGATTCGGGTTCGGAATCGAAAGAATAGGGATGTCTCCGGACCAAGAATGATCTGCAAAAGGAGGAAAAGGTTTTGAAATCCAGAAAAAGTTCCGCGACCCGGTTTCTGATCCTGCTCTGCATCTTCTCCCTTGCCTTTATGACCGTCGGATGTGAAAATGACGAGGATGAGGGGAATGTGATTACAGTCTGCAACGGGGACAATAAGGAGTATCGGGTAAAACTCTTTGATGCGGACAATCATGAGATCATGGGCCAGTTCACCCTTGAAAAATGGTATTATCTGGCCGATACCTGTAGTGAATTCGATGATGTGCCCGACGGCCCCTATTATCTGGCCATCTACAGAGATAATGGACAGGATCCGACCGATGTATCCGGAACCTTTTATGTGGAGGATTACGAATATGAGGGTTTTCATATCGATTCCACCGGAGATATCGAGCGAGACTGAGCCGAAACAAAAGTTTTTGGGTTATTCGTAAAAAATTAAAACATTTAAAGTGGAGATCAGTATGAAAAGAATTCTTTACACCCTTTTGCTGACCCTGTTTCTATTGATGCCGGCCATGACGGTTACGGCAGAAGATGTCACCCTGACCCTGGATGAGGAGAAGCTTCGGGAGCTGATCAAAGAGGTCATCCGGGAAAATCCCGAGCTGCTGTATGAGACCATCAACGCGTATGTGGTGGAACTCAGGCAGAAAAAGCAGAATCAGGACCTGGAAAGCAGCCTGAAAGGCCCCCGGGCCGAGGACGAGATCCGGAGCCACAATCCGGTCAAGGGCCCGCTCAAAGAGGAGGATGCGGTCATTACGATCGTCGAATATACCGATTTCGAGTGCCCCTACTGCGTCCGGGCCTCCCTGACAATGGAGGAGTTGCTGAAGAAGTATCCGGAGAATATCCGGTTGGTCTTCAAGAACAAGCCCCTGGAGATGCACGAGAATGCCATGCCCGCGGCAAAGGCTGCCCTTGCGGCCGGGAACCAGGGAAAATTCTGGGAGTATCACGACCGCCTCTTTGCCGCTTCGCCTAAGCTGGGCCAGGATCAGTTGGTGGAGATTGCAAAGGATCTGAAGCTGGACATGGAACGATTCAACCGGGACCTGATCTCGGAGGAGATCGAAGCCCAGGTGGCCCTCGACATTGCCGATGCCGAAGCCCTCGGCTTCAAGGGAACCCCTTCCTTTCTGATCAATGGGGTCAAGACGAGCGGGGCAAGGCCCCTGGCCTATTTCTCTGAGATCGTGGACCGGCTGCTGGCCGAGGCCGAGGAGAAAAGCACAGAATAACATCTCAAAAATATAGTCAATCGGCCAGGAAAACAAAAGCGGCGGTCGGGATCTTTTTTTCGATCCTTTCCGCCGCTTGAATTTGATCCTTTGGTTAAAATATCTGCCGCTATTTCTTCTTCTTGGCGATCTTGGCCCACGGGTCCCGCAGCGGCACGGTCCGGTTGAAGACGAGCCGGTCCGGCCGGCAGTCCCGCAGATCCGCGCAGAAGTATCCGAGCCGCTCGAACTGGCAGCGGCTCTCGGGCGCAGCATCGGCAAGGGATGGCTCCAGCTTGCAGCCGGTCAGGACCTCCAGGGAATCGGAGTTGATATGCTCGATGAAATCCCCCTTTCCGGCCCCGGGGCTTTCGGTGTTGAAGAGGCGGTCGTAGAGGCGCACCTCGGCATCCGCGGCATGGGGGGCCGAAACCCAGTGGAGGGTCGCCTTGACCTTGCGGCCGTCGGGCGCGTCCCCGCCCCGGGTTTCCGGATCATAGGTGCAGCGAAGCTCGGTGATCTCGCCGTTCTCATCCCGGATCACATCCCTGCAGGTGATGAAGTAGGCATACCGCAGCCGCACCTCCCGGCCCGGCGCGAGCCGGAAGAATTTTTTGGGCGGGTTCTCCATGAAGTCGTCCTGCTCGATGTAAAGCTCCCTTGAAAAGGGGACCTTCCGGATTCCCATCCCTTCATCCTCGGGGTTGTTGATGGCCTCCAGCTCTTCGCTCTCCCCTTGGGGATAGTTTTCGATGACCACCTTCAATGGCCGCAGCACCCCCATGACCCGCGGGGCGGTTCTGTTGAGATCCTCCCGGACGCAGTGTTCCAGCAGCGCGAAATCGACAACGCTGTCTCTTTTGGCCACGCCGATCCGGTCGCAGAAGGTCCTGATGGCTCCGGCCGGATATCCCCTTCGGCGCACCCCCTGGATGGTCGGCATCCGGGGATCGTCCCAGCCGCTAACATGGCCTTCCGTCACCAGCCGGATCAGCTTCCGCTTGCTCAATACGGTAAAGCTCAGGTTGAGCCGTGCGAACTCGATCTGCCGCGGATGATAGACAGCGAGTTCATCCAGCACCCAGTCGTAGAGGGGCCGGTGATCCTCGAACTCCAGTGTGCAGAGGGAGTGGGTGATCCCCTCCAGGGAATCGGAAATGCAGTGGGTGTAGTCGTACATGGGATAGATGCACCACTGGTCTCCGGTTCGGTGGTGCGCCACCTTTCGGATGCGGTAGATCGTCGGGTCCCGCAGGTTCATGTTGCCGGAGGCCATGTCGATCTTTGCCCTGAGTACATGCGCACCGTCTTCGAACTCGCCGTCTCGCATCCTTCGGAAGAGGTCGAGATTCTCCTCCACGGACCGGTTCCGGCAGGGGCTCTCCTTCCCCGGCTCCGTCAGGGTTCCCCGGTGCTCCCGGATCTCTTCCGCGCTCAGGGAGTCCACATAGGCTTTCCCCTCCTGGATCAGTTGAACCGCAAAATCGTAGAGCTGCTCGAAATAGTCGGAGGCATAGTACTCTCTACCCTCCCAGTCAAAGCCGAGCCAGCGGACATCGGCTTTGATCGACTCCACATACTCCAGCTCCTCCCTGGCCGGGTTGGTATCGTCATACCGGAGGTTGCAGGTTCCGCCGAACTCCGCGGCCAGGCCGAAGTTCAAGCAGATCGATTTGGCATGACCCAGATGGAGATAGCCATTTGGCTCCGGCGGAAACCGGGTGGCCACCCGGCCGAAATGTTTGTAATATTTCTGATCCCGCTGGATGATGTTTCGGATGAAATTTGAGGGTACGGATGCCATAAATTTTTTTTGACCACCTTTTCGGTTGGAAGGTTTGCTGATTCTTTACCGGATGGGATGTTCGTCTAATCGAAGTCGTAGATGAGTACCTTTGTCCAGTAGGTTTTGAAACGATTCAAAAATGCCTTGTGCATCGGATGAATCTGATAGCTGTCATGGTCTGCGATGTTTTCGAAAATCAGCGTAATCGCCACGCTGTAGGTGTTGTCGATGGTGGGTCTCTCCTCTGTCCTGGCCGGCGTGCCCACATAGGCCGCCTTGGTGTAGACGATGCTTCTCAGGGGCTCCAGACCCCTGCGGAATTCTTTGAACTCCTCTTCCGTCAGGTCTTCCCTCAGCCAAAAAAGTACCGTGTGAACGAGCATCGCATTACCTCCTTTAATTAGATTCTATACCGGTCATGGATCATTGACCGACACCTGTAGTGTTAAATGGATATGGGCGGAAAATCAAGTTTTTTCCGAAATCCTCTTGCATGAAAAACAAAAATAGTTCATGTTTTACAGGATGCACTCCTGCAGCAGAGGTGAGGATAAAAAGGAGAGGATGAAACGGAAAGGATGGCAGAAGAACCGGGCCGCATTCGGGAGGGGATTTCCATCGGTTTGATGAGGCCCCGAATCCGAAGAAGACAGGGCCTTTACCGAGAGATTCAAAAGGATGGATCAAAAGCTCCATGAAGCCCTCAAAGGGCTTTTTCTATTTCCCGATCCACTGGAGGGCTGCTTCATACCGGCTCCGGTCGAAATGTTCGATCTCAATGCCGGAGAAGAGGCCGAAGATCGCCATGTAGGTCTTCTCGGACGCATCCTGGCTCACCAGGGCCAGCTTCTCGATCCTGTCGGTATAGGGCATGACGAACTTGAGGTTTTCATAGAGCGCATCCGCGCCGATGGTGATATCCGAGTAGGGCTCCACCACGATCATCAGCCGAACCTTTCCCCTGGCTGCGATCCCCTTTTCAATATCCTCGGAGATCGTTTTCATCTCCTTCTTCGACAGGGTTCCGGTGATCCGGTACCCTACAAAATTGCCGTCCAGGGCTCTGATTTTCTCATACATGAAAGTTCCTCCTTATGGGCATGTGATGCGGTTGGGATAGATTTTCGAGCAAACATTTTTAAGGTGCTTTTGATAAAATTAAGATGCTTTGATAAAATATAGATCGAATGGGCCCGGGATCAAGGTCCGGAGGAAAAAGCTTTTTCTCGGCAGATTTTTTCTTGTGCTACATAAGGGAATAGGAATAAGGTAAATAAGGTAGTCGGATAATAGTAGTCTTATAATAGTATTCGGATAATAAAGGGGAAAGAGGATGAGGCTCTTGAAAGGAAGAGAATGCTGAAAGCCGGAATTTTTATGGATATCGAGAATTTAAGCCGCAATGGCGGCTGGGGAATGCGCTACAATGTGCTCACCGATCTGGTGAAGGCGCAGAATGCGACGGTGCTTCGGGCCAACGCGTATCTGGCCCGGGATCTGGAGCGGGAGGCGAGCGACTATGATTTCAGGCGCCGAAACGAGGAGTACCGGAACGCGATCCGGCGGAACGGGTTCCATCTGGTGCTCAAGATCGTCAAACGGTATCGGGATGAGTCCGGAGACATTATTTTAAAGGCAAACGCGGATCTAGACCTCGCTGTGGATGCAATGGTGCAGTCTGACAACCTCGACTATATCCTCCTCGGCAGCGGGGACGGGGATTTCCTGCGCCTGGTCCGTGCCCTGCAGAACCGGGGAAAGCGTGTGGATCTGGTCTCCTTTGCCAACACCAGCCACGATCTGAAGCGGGAGGTGGACTATTTCTTCTCCGGCTTTCTCGTTCCGGGCCTTATTCCCGTCCCCTACGGAGAGCGGGATCGGGAACGGACCCGGGGGGTGATGTATGCCCTCTATGAGGAGCGGGGATTCGGCTTTATTTCGCTTAGGACCGGTCTGGGGATCCACGACATTCAGACCGATGTCTTCTGCCACATCAATGAGTTCGAGCCCTCCATCGACAACGATACCTTTGCAAACCTCAAGGCCAGCGAGACCATCCTGGAGTTCGACCTGATCCGCCAGGAGGACGGGAAGTTCAAGGCCGCAAACATTTCCATTCTGAACTGGCAGAACAAGAACTTCAGAGGGGAATGAAGCGCAAGTCAAAGATATAAAATCAAATCGGCATGACAATATGACAATAAGGGTGCATCGGATGATTCGGCTTCTCCTTTTTGCAATCGCTTTCATACCGCAGATCATTTTCTCCCCGATCCTTCATGGACAGGTAACGCTGGACGGCTCTATGGGACAGGCCGGGACATTGCCGGGGCCCGATTACGAGATATCTGCCGAGATGGGACGGCAGGCCGGGGCCAACCTCTTCCACAGCTTCGGAAAGTTCTCTGTGGAGACCGGCGGGAGCGCGACCTTCAGCGGTCCCGATTCCGTGGGAAATATCATCGGACGGGTCACGGACGGAGCCGTCTCCTCGATAGACGGCATTCTCCGATCCACGGTTCCGGGTGCGAATCTTTACCTGCTCAATCCGGCCGGCATGGTTTTCGGCCCCAATGCAGGGCTCGATCTTACGGGATCATTTTACGCCTCCACCGCAGATCATCTGAAGCTGGGGGAGATTGATCGGTTCTATGCCGAACCGGTTCAGGGGGAATTCCTTTCGACTGCTCCCCCGGCCGATTTCGGCTTTCTGGGGGAGGGGTCGGCTTCGGCTTCGGCTTTGGTAAGGGTTGACGGCGAGTTATCGGTTCCGACCGGAGAAAAGATCGGCATCGAAGCCGGCCGCATCGAGATCCGGGGAGGTCTGCAGGCCGGCGAGGGAGAAGTGAAGCTTTCCGCAGGGGAGCGGATCGACCTTGTGGGGGGCCGGATCGATGTGAGCGGCGAAGGGGCGGGATCGATCTACATCCGGGGCGGAGAACTGGTTGTGGATGGCGGCGCCCTCTGGGCCGAGACCGAAGGCGACACGGACGGCGGCAAGGTGGATATTAAGGCCAGAAGCGCGGATTTTACAAACGGCGGGAGCATCTATGCCGAGAGCTACGGAAACGGAGATGCCGCGTCCGTATCCATCCAGGCTTCAGAGGGGATATTCTTTTCGGGCAGCGATTCCTTCGGCGGAACCGCGGGGATTCGAACCGGGGCCTCCGGAGAGGAATATGAAGAGGCCGGAGATGCCGGGGATATTCATATCGAGGCCGATCGAATCCATCTCGATGACGGCGCGGTGCTGGAGGCTGCTTCCTTTGGCGGCGGGCGCGGCGGAGATATCACCCTGAAGGCCCTCTCAGTGGTAGGCCTCTCCGGCACATCAGAGCGGGGAAGCGGAAGCCGGATCAATACGAGCGCGGAGACCGATTACGCCAAGGACGCGGGCGCCATCCAGATCGAGGCCGAAGCGCTGGAGATGACGGACGGCGCACTCATCGACACCTCCACCTTCGGCCCCGGCAGGGGCGGAGATATCACCATCCGGGCCAACAGCCTGGTCTCCCTTTCCGGTTTCGACGGGAGCGGACAGGGGAGCGGGATGATCGCCCGGGCCGACGGCCCCGATGAAGATGCCGGAGACGGCGGAGATATCCTTATTGAAACCGGGGATCTGACCCTGACCGACGGCGGCTGGATCGGCAACACCTCAGACGGCCCCGGAAGCGGCGGAAATGTGACCATCGGGGGAGCAGGCGCGGTCCGGTTTTCGGGCACGGATGCAAACGGCTATGCGGGCCGGATCTACACCTCCGCGCTCGGTGAGGATGAAGATGCCGGGGATGCGGGAAATATCGAAATCAATGCCGGATCTATCTCCTTTACCGACGGCGGCGGCGTCACCGCGAGCACCGGGGGGCCCGGCAGGGGGGGGAGCGTAACCCTGACCGCAGGGGATTCGATTCTCATCTCCGGCGAAAATCCCGATGCCCCTTCCGGGGAGATGCGTTCCAGCGGCCTCTCCTCGAGTTCTCTGGGGGAGGATTATGATAGCGGAGATTCGGGAGAGATCCGTCTGGAGGCTCCCGATATAACCGTTGCGGAGGGAGGGGTCATCACCAGCGCAACCTGGGGCGGCGGAGACGCGGGCTCTATCCGGCTCAAGGGGCTGAGGATCGCAATTGCAGGCGGCGGCAGCAGTGTACTGGCCAGCACCGAAGGGTGGGACGCGGATGCAGGCGATGCCGGGATCATCCATCTGGAAGGGGATCAGCTTGAACTGACGGACGGCGCGCAGATCGGCTCCTCCTCCTACGGCGGAGGCCGGGGCGGAGATGTGACCGTGGAGACGGCTTCATCTGTTCGATTCTCGGGAACCGATGAATACGGCCAGGGCAGCGGTATCTACACCCGTGCCGAAGGGGAGGAATATGATGAGGCCGGGGATGCCGGAAACATCGCCATCCAAACAAGAAATTTCGCGCTGGGGGACGGCTCGGTCATCGAAAGCGCATCCTACGGCGGCGGAGGGGGCGGGGCGGTTACCATCACCGCACCGGGTTGGACCCGGCTTTCCGGAAACGACGGCGACGGCCTCGGCTCCCGCATCCTCGTCAGTGCAGAGACCAGCTATTCCAGGGATGCCGGGAATGTGGCCATTGAAACCGGCGATCTCTCCTTAGCGGACGGCGCACTCATAGACAGCTCCACCTTTGGCACTGGCCGCGGCGGAGATGTCTCGATTCGAGCTGCGGATTCGGTTCGGTTTACCGGTTATGATGAAGACGGCCAGGGCAGCGGGATCATCGCAAGAGCCGACGGTTCTGATGAAGATGCCGGACGCGGGGGAGATGTGGCCATCCAAACCGGAACGCTGATCTTTGCCGACGGCGGATGGATCGGCAACACTTCAGACGGCGGTGGCCGGGGCGGTGATGTGCGGATCAGCGCCCGCTCGGTCGATTTTTCCGGAACGGACCGCGACGGCTTTGCCAGCCGGATCTACACCTCCGCGCTCAGCACCGAGGAGTATGCCAAAGAGGCCGGCAACATCGAGATTCAGGCCCAGTCCCTCCGCTTCTCCGGCGGGGCAGGGGTCACGGCCGGCACCCGCGGAACCGGGGACGGCGGATTGATAAAGATTACCGCCGATGAGATGGTTCTGACCGGCGGCAACCCCCACGGCCAGAACCGGGACGGCTTCTCCAGCGGCATCTTTGCAAGGTCCGAAGGGGAGGGGGAGTCGGCCGGAAAAGGGGGGAGTATTCAACTTGAGACCCGAGACCTGACCCTGTCGGACGGCGGCCGGATCACCAGCAGCACCCTGGGCCCCGGCAAAAGCGGCAGCATCGAAGTCCGGGCATCGGAAAATATCCGGATATCCGGCAGCAGCACTCCGTCGGCTCCACCCCTGGAAAGCCAGCAGGAATTCGAGGAGGGAAATCCCGAGGCCCCGGATACCTTCATCAGCGGGATATATTCCTCTTCTGAAAAAAAGGAAGCTCCAGCCGGGGATGCAGGAGAGATCAGGATCAGCGCCGGCAACCTGACACTTATGGAAAACGGCCAGATATCCACCTCTGCGGAGAAGGCCGGGGGCGGCGCGATGGAGATCGCAGTCGATGACCGGCTCTATCTCCTGGACGGCCGGATCACCACCAGCGTCCAGTACGGCGAGGGCAACGGCGGCGATATCATCATTCAAAAGCCGGAATTCGTTATCCTGAACCGGAGCCGGATCATCGCCAGGGCATGGGAGGGAACCGGCGGCAATATCCGGATCAGCAGCGACTATTTCCTCTCATCGCCCGACAGCGCGGTCGACGCCTCTTCGCACCTCGGCATCGACGGGATGGTGAATATTGAATCTCCGGAAGTGGATATGACCGGCAGCCTGACGGTGCTTCCGGCCAATTTTCTGGATGCCGCGAAATGGCTGACAGATCCCTGCACCGCTCGCACTGGTGAAGGGGATATCAGCCGTTTCATTGTACAAGGACGGGAAATTGCTCCGCTGCCCTTTTCCGGAATCCTTTCAAATCCGATCCCCTGTCCCGATGCTGAAAAGGAGGGCTGTCTGCGCTGAAAAGATCTCTTGGGAACGCATTAGTTGATGATCTGCGGCCGGTCATTACCTTCTGAAGGAAGAGAAACTTGTGCAGCAAAAGATGGGCTCCCTTCGTTAAGCTGCCGCTTCAGACCCGCAATATAGCGATTGAATCGGGGAAGGGATCTCCAGCCTACCGGATCGCCATTCGGCAGCTCCATATCGGAATAATCGACCGCTCGTCCCTCCTCCCAGAACCGAAAATCGAGATGCGGCCCCGTAGCAAGGCCCGTGCTGCCCACATAGCCGATACAATCTCCCCCCTCGACCTTCATCCCGACTTTGATTCCATCAGCATATCGGGAAAGATGGATATACCGGGAGCGGTATTTGGAACCATGGTGAATTTCTATGTATTTTCCCGCGGAACGGCTGTACGCGATCCTGGCTACCCGGCCGTCACCGACGCTCATCACCGGGGTCCCCGCAGGGGCTGCATAATCGATGGCCAGATGGGGTCTGTAGACATTGAGAATCGGATGCAGCCGGCTGCGGGAGAATCCAGAGCTGACCCGTGTGTATTTGAGCGGGGCCTTTAAGAATGCTTTCTGGAGATTCTGTCCTTTATCATTGTAGTAGGCGATCGATTCTTTGTCATTCTTGCGGAAGGCAAAGGCGTAATAATCCTTACCCGCACAGGTGAGCCGAACAGCTTTCACCCCTCCGATGCCCACCGGATTATTGTTGATATGCTCCTCCTCATAGATTACGCTGAATTGATCTCCGGTATTGAGGAGCCGAAAATCGATCTCCCAGGCAAAGATCCCGGTGATGCGGGAGACCAGCGCTTCCGGCAGCCCCTGATCATCGAATGCCTGCCAGAGTGAGGATTCTATCCGCCCTTCTGCGGTTCGGGTTCTCGTTTCAATCGGTTTCCTGGAGATGTAGACCCTTACCGGCTCGTCCATGTCAAAGACAACGCTCTCCTGCAACGACCGCTCATATACGAAAAATCGGACCGGAAAATCCTTTTTCTTTTTGGCATCTTTGACAATGTAATAGAGCTTTCCCGGACGAATCCGCCGGACATCGAAGATCCCTTGGGATTTGCCGATCACCTCATGGATGCGGGAGTAGGGAGTCCCATAGCTCTTCAGAATTTTTGAGATACTGTCTCCCGGCTGAACCGCCTTTCGAATCACGGTGGTATCCTGGGTATCGAGTGCGGTCGGAAGCGGGATAACCGGTTTTCGGACCGGTTTGGCAGGGGGCGAATAGGCCAGCAGATTATTTTCAAAGTGAAATAGGCCGCAGGAGGATGGAAAAGCGAGCAGCATAAAGGTGATGCTGAAGATATACCGATTGATTCTTGACATATATGATATCTTCCATTTTTGTTGATTGAGACGGTTCAGGCCATGAGCATGGGGCAGCAGTATTTTTTATGTGCAGCCGCCAAAAGCCCATGGCCTGAATGTCGATTCAGTTCTCATTTTTCAAAGACAGACATATACACCATTTGAAAGGAATTGTCAATTCAAGATCGGCCTATCATTCATCGATATGTCAGTTCTGCTGATCCAGCCCGGGTTTTATCCAATTCCGTAATTCCTGATTTTGTTGTGCAGGGTTTTCCGGCTGATGCCCAAAGTTCTCGCGGCTTGGCTCTTGTTCCCTTCAGCGATATTCAATGCTGCCAGAATCGCCTCCTTTTCGATCTCTTCCAATGAGCCGCGGCCGGCACTCATTGCAGGTGGAGCAGTTCCCTTCTGGACCCGATTCTCTTCCGCATCGATTCGGGAGATGGAAAGGGGAAGCTCTTTTTCCGAAATATATTCCCCCGGCAGCAGAATCACGGCCCGCTCCACGCCATTTTCCAGCTCCCGGACATTTCCGGGCCAAGGATACCGGAGGAGCAGATCCATGGCATACGGCGTAAACCCTTTCACCGGTTTACGGTTCTTCTTTCCGTAGACCTCCATGAAATGGTGGGCCAGCAGGGGGATATCGTCCAGCCGGTTTCGAAGCCGCGGGATCTGGAGGGTTACGACATTGAGGCGGTAATAGAGATCCTCCCGAAACCTCCCGGCCTCCACTTCAGCCTCCAGTTCCCGGTTTGTCGCGGCCAGTATCCGCACATCCACGATCAGGGGCTTGTCGCTGCCGACCCGCTGGATCTCACCCTCCTGAATCACCCGGAGCAGCTTGGCCTGCATCATGGGCGACATCTCAGCGATCTCATCCAGGAAGATGGTGCCGCGGTCCGCCTGCATAAAACGGCCCTCCCGGCGCCGGTCCGCGCCCGTAAACGCGCCTTTTTCATGGCCGAAGAGTTCCGACTCCAGAATCGATTCCGCAAGGGCCGCACAGTTGACCGTCACCAGGGGTTTGTCGCTGCGGCCGCTGTTCGCGTGGACGCACCGGGCGATCAGCTCCTTTCCGGTTCCGCTCTCGCCGGTGATGAGCACTGTGGCCTCGGACGGGGCAACGGCCCCGACCATATCGATGAGCGCTTTCATGGCCGGGCTCTTGCCGATGATGTTCTGAAGCTTTACCTCTCCCCGGAGCTGGTCTTTGAGGGATCTGTTCTCCTCTCTGAGCCCGGCATGCTCCAGAGCCCGCTCCAGGGTGAGACCGAGCACCTCGAAATCGAGGGGCTTGGTCAGATAATCATATGCCCCGGATTTGATGGCCTCAACGGCCGATTCCACCGAAGAGTAGGCGGTCATGATCAGAATAGGAATCGCGGGATTGTACTCCCGGATATGTCCAATGGCCTCGATCCCTCCCATCTTTGCCATCCTGACATCCATCAGGATCAGGTCAAAGGGCTTCTCCTTGACCAGAGAGACGGCCTCTGCACCATCTGCTGCGGTCTCGATTTCATATCCCCAGCTTTTGAGCAGGGTCTTCAATGTGGTGCGATGACCCGGATCGTCATCCACCACCAGAATCTTTGGGTTTTTTTTGTTCATAGCGCGGCTGGTCCTTCCGGATGAATCGGCAGGGAAAGGATAAATCGGGTCCCGGTTCCGGCTTCGCTCTCCACCTGGATGCTTCCCCGGTGGGACTCGACGATCTTGTGGACAATGGCAAGCCCCAGCCCCGTTCCCGAGGGTTTGGTGGTGAAGTAGGGATCGAAGATCTTCTTCAGGTCATCTTTGGCAATCCCCGGGCCAGTATCGGAGATCTGAAGGATGACTCGGTTCTTCTCCTCTGCAGAAGCGGTTTCCACCTTCATAATTCCTCCCTCGGCCATCTCTTCCACCGCATTGAGGTAGAGATTGAGGAGGCACTGGGAGATCCGATCCGGATCGATCATGGCCTGCGGAAGCTTTTCTGAAGAGGATTCCAGTTGGATCTCTATTCCCTTGGTCTCCGCATCCTGACGGATGAGGCGAAGGGCATGGGCTGCGACCTCTTTGATATCGGTTGGCCGGAGATGAAGCTCCGAGGGGCGGGCAAACTCCAGGAGTTCGCTCACGGCCCGGTTGAGCCGGTCCGCTTCCCGTCCCATTACTTCCGCGGCCTCCCGGTCATCGGAGCCCTCATGAAATTTGCTGCCGAAATAGGCCGCAAGCCCCTTGATGGAACTCAAAGGATTCCGGATCTCATGGGCCACACCAGCCGCAAGCCCTCCGATGGCGGCAAGCTTCTCCTTTCTGCGGATCTCCTCCTGAAGCCGCCGAACCTCCCCCAGATCTCTCAGGATCAGGATATTGCCGACAAGATCTCCCTCCTCATTGACGATCCGGCTGGCGCTGACGCTGAGGGGAATGCTCTTCCCACCGGCAAATCGGCACTCCATCTCCCTTTCCAGCACCGGTTCACTCTTTTCCAGAAGGGGCATCAGGCCGCACAAGGGGATCGACATGACAGCTTCGGGGGTCTTTCCGATCATTTTTTCCGGCAAAAGAGCTGTGATCTTTTCTGCTGCAGGATTGAAGAACGCGATGTTTCCGGCCCGGTCCGTCGCGATCAGCCCCACCGGAAGGCTCTCCACAACCTCCCGGGCAAATGCGCTGGTATCCTGCAGCATCTGCCGGGTTCTCCGGTATCCTTCGACCCAGAAGAGGGAGAGAAAACCGGCAAAGCCCAGCAGCAGCAGAACTGCCGAGAGGACGATAGTGTTTCGCATGTCCACCTTTCGGGCATCCTCGAACGGGGCGATATCGAGGCCCACAAAGATGATCCGTTCTGTGGATTGGTCCGGCGGGTCCGAATAGAAGGGGTTGTTCTGCATGTGGGGCATTCCCCGGCTCCGACCCCTGGCCATGTGATGGCCGCCGCGCCGGGTCATGGGCCGGAAGGTTCGATAGACCACAAATGTCTGGGGCCGGTCATCCGGGTCGGTCAGAAACCATTGCTCCCGGGTTCCGGGTGAGAGGGCTTGGGCGGAAATCGATTCCGAAAGAAGCGCGCCGATTTTTGTCCGGTCGCTGTGGGCGATGAATCTGCCGGTTCGGTCGGTGACGGCCAGAAAATGGATATGTGGATAGTCGGCCGTCTCCTCGATCAGGCGCTGCACCTGACGCTCTCCCCACATCATCCCCATCATGCCGGTTCTCGCGCCGGCCTCCACGGCCCGGATCAGGGCAGCGCCCTTTTCGCTCAAAAACTGAGACATATACCGCTTTTCCCTATGGATGTTCCCCAGGGCCAGAACCAGCACAACGACCATCAGAATCCCGGCCGCGCCCATAATAATCCAGGGGGAGAACTCCATTTTGGATCTCTTCCGAAAAGCTCTTTTAAAGAACATCGAATATCAGCGGGAGATACTGCCCTTCATGCTAACCCGGATTCCCTCCACCCTGCCACCGGCGCAGAAGCGTTTCTGATAATAGGGATGATTGAGATCGCTGATGGTCACGCCGTCGCTCAGGCTGGCATGGGCGAATTTGTCATCTTTCAGGAAAATTCCCACATGGGAGATCCGGTTGCCCCGGGTCTTGAAGAAGAGGATGTCCCCCTCCTGCAGGCTTCTCTTTCCGATGGGAATAAGATCCTCATAGTACATGGCCCGGGAGGTGCGCTTCAGCTCGATGCCGTAGACCTTCCGATAGACATCCCGCACAAAACAGGAGCAGTCCACGCCGTTTTTGGTGCAGCCGCCCCACTTATAGGGGGTTCCGAGCCACTCATCCACCGCAAGGATTAAAGAGCGGTTTTCATGCCCCTCCAGGGGAAGGCCGAGGCGGGAGGAGTATTTGACCTGAAAGGTGAGGCTCTGGAGCACTGGGGTCGCCCTTGCCCGGATTTCCTTGAAGTCAAACCGGTCCTGCAGCCTTTTCATGAACTCCTGGGGCGTCTCATCGATCTCGGGACCCATCGCGTTCATCGGCGTCAGGATCACAGCGGGGCTTTTTTCTGTTGAGAATTCGATGTTTTCATCGAGATGGACCCGATTTTTAGGAGGGGAATACCGGGGAATGTCGGGCCGAGTGAAGAGAAACTTGTTCTCTGCAGCGGCCCCGAAGGAGCGCGCGGAATCGGACAGCTTGAGAGATGAGGCCCCTGTGCAGGCGCAGAGGCCGAGCGTCAAAAAAATCGACAGATACCGGTGAAAGGATTTGGATATCATCTATTATCTTTTCCTCCTAGTTGCAAACCTTACAGATAGCGCCCCGCGCCGTAGAATCGCTTTCGGTAATAGGGCTCATGGATGTCGTTGATCATAACGCCTTTTGATTGGCTGGCGTGAACGAACTTGCCGTCTTTGAGATAGATGCCGATATGGGAGATCCGGTTGCCCCGGGTTTTGAAGGAGAGGATATCCCCCTCCCGCAGCCTCCGGGTGTTGATGGGGGTGAGATCCTGATGAAAGATATCCGCAGATGTCCGTTTCAGTTCTATACCGTAGACCTCCCGGTAGATCGATTTGACCAGGCAGGAACAGTCCACCCCCCGTCGGGAGCAGCCGCCGTATTTGTATCGGGTTCCGAGCCATCGATCCACTGTGGTGATGAGCTGTGGATTTTCGGTGCCATCGAGGCAGATGCCCCATTTCCGTGAATAATGGCGATAGAATTGGGCATCGGGCCCGTAAAGGGGGGGGCAGGGCCGTCCGGCCGGAAGGACAATGCTGCTCGTTTCCCGGGGTGGAAGAACGCTGCAGTTGCTGAGGATCGTTACCATTCCGATCAAAAGCAGAATGCTGAAAAGTCGGGATCGGATCATTTCAGGCGCCTCTTCTGGCCGCGGCCCTACGGGCCATGACGGTTTCCAGCCGGGAGACCGCAAGGGAGCAGGAGAGGGTCAGCACCAGATAGAGAGCCGTCACCGTGATCCAGACCTCGAAGGTGAGATAGGTTGCGGCCATCAGTTCCATCCCCTGAAAGGTCAGCTCCTGGATGGAGATGACCGATACGATGGCCGAATCCTTGATGGTCGAGATGAACTGTCCGGCCAGGGGCGGCAGGATGATCCGGCCCGCCTGGGGGCCGATCACATGGCGCATCTGTTGATGCCAGGAGAGCCCCAGCGCGGCAGATGACTCCCACTGCCCCTTTTCCACCGACTGAATCCCGGAGCGGACGATTTCGGTGATGTAGGCTCCTTCGAAAAGGGCAAGGGTGACCAGCGCTGAAAGAAACGCGGAAAACCGCTGGGCCGGCGCGAAGAAAAACGCGATGACCTTCTGGGTCCCCGGAGAGAGTTCCCGAATGAAGGCGTCCGGGTCGAAGAGGGGCATGATCTGGCTGCTGATGAAATAGTAGAAGATGAAGATGAGCACCAGCGGCGGGATGTTCCGGATGAATTCCACATATGCGCCGCCCAGAAGCCTTCGGAAAAGGCGGCCGCTTACCCGCAGAAAGCCCATGAAGACGCCGATGAGCAGAGCCAGCAAGGTTCCCCAGAAGCTGAGGCGGATGGTGGTGAAGAAGCCCTCCATCAGCAGATTGGGAACCCATTCCCCCAGCTCCGTATCATACCGGAAAAGGAACTGGGGGATAACCCCCCAGTTCCAGTCGTAGTCGATGCCCTCATGGATGACGACCCCAATATAGATCCCGCCGGCACAGAGGAGGAGACCGATGACGAGATCGAGGGAGGAGATATGGAAGCGGCGGGGATTCACGCGGTTTAAGCTATTGAATCCGGTTTTCCCAGTCCCGGGTCTCGAACCAGTAAGCTTTCCGCTCTTTGAGCCAGCCTTCGGCCGTCACCACCCGAATCCAGTTGTTCAGGAAATTGAGGGTATCGAAATCCCCCTTGCGGATGGCAAATCCGATCGGCTCCTGCGTGAAGTTCTCGGCCAGGGGAAGAAAGAGCTTGTCCGGGTATTTAAGGGCATAGAAGGCCGGGGTGGGAGCATTGCCGATCACCGCATGGGCCTTGCCGTTGATCAGCTCCTGATATGCCTGGGATTCATCGTCGAACATCCGGAGATTGGCTCGGGGCATGTATCTTTGGGCCGCGGTGGCCGCGGTGGAGCCGAGGCGGACTGCGATGACCACATCGGTGGTGTTGAAATCCTCCAGAGAATCGAAACCCTTTGCCTTCTCCCTGTGCGCTGTCATCGACATGCCGGTGTGATCATAGGGAATGGAGAAATTGACCTTGAGGTTCCGGTTGGGCCGGATGCCCATGCCGCCGATGATCACGTCGAATTTTCCGGTCAACAGTGCTGGGATGATCCCGGCCCATTTAGTGGGCACGAACTCGACCTTCACCTCCATGTCTTCTGCCAGGCGCCGGGCCACATCGATCTCAAATCCTATCAGCTCCCCGGTCTTGTCCTTCATGGCCCAGGGGACAAAGGTGGACATCCCCACCCGAAGAATTCCCCGCTGTAGGACCCCCTCCAGGGTGCTCTCCGCGGAAAGCTTCTGACGCAGATCCTGTGCATGGAGATTCCCTGCAAAAGCCATACAGGAAATGGAGATTAACGCTGCTATGAACCATCGGTGTCTCAATACAAACCTCCTTGGTAAAAATTACAAGGTTATCCAAGTCTAATCTTTTAAACGAATCTGTTGGGATCTGTCAAGAAAACAACGCGGGATTGGAGACAGGGAAGATCTTACATAAAGAGCGTCAGGCTGATTGAGGAAGAGGAAAAAGAGTGCATGGATTTTTGAACCTGATTGTCGGAAATCGGAGAGGGAAAGATCTCACAGTTCAAATCATGGGGGATTCGGAAATCTCTTTCAATCTTTCGGCGATCCAGATCTTGATGATGGATTGCCGGGGCAAGCCCAATCGTTTTGATTCCCTATCCAGCCGATGAATCATCCACATGGGAAAGTCCACATTGACTCTTTTCTGCTCCAGACCGGGCCTTCTGGCCTTTGAAATATCGAGAAACGCCTCGATATCCTCTCCGGAATCAAACTTTTTGTCGAAGTCATCCGCTTTCATAAATTCTGATTTCCTCTTTCCGGCAACGACGAACCGAAATGATTCTGACGTTTTGGTTCCTGTATGTTATAATCGACGACCAGTGTCTGCCATCAATTTTTCCGATCACCAGAAAACGCTTTTCATCAACGGTTTTTGCCGGAATTTCAATTCGAAAAGGATCATTCCACAATGATTGCGCTTCGATGAAATCGATCCCATGCTTTTTCCTGTTGATCCGGCTCTTCTGTTCATCGAATTCAAATACCATATCGACATAGAAGATATACCATAATTATATATGAGGTCAAGAGTGAAGATTCTCTCCTGCAGGATATTAGCCTCTGCAGCAGATCTGCCGCAGAGAAAAGGCGGGGCCGGCCGTTCAGCCGACTCCGCCTTGAAGAGGCGAGTTTTTTAAACGGTTTGAATCAGTTGTTCAGCGCGTAATAGGCCTCCCGCTCCTTGTGGCTGAAGTGGAGCATCCCGTCCGAAACCATCCCCATCAGGCATGAGGCCACCCGCCGCTCATCCTCGTGAAGGGCCGTTGCCAGCTCGTTGATCCGCAGGGGCCGCCGCTCGTTCTGCATCACATCGATGAGGCGCTGCTGCATATACTCTTCCACCAGAACTGCGGTGAAATCCCGGTCGTATTCCAGCGCGTGGCGCTGATCCCCGCGGTAGACATCCTCCCAGGGCCTGCGCAGCCCGGCAGAGAGCAGGTGGCGCACCCGGCTGTTGTCCCTTGCCATGTTGTAGAGCGTCTTGAGCTTGCTCAGGTTGTTCGGAGTCCGCTCGATGGGCCCCAGGGTTTTGATCGCGTGGGAGAAGCTCTCCACAGTCCGGATAAATGCCTCTGGCCTGTTCAGATCCGCATGGGCCAGCGCGATCCGCCTTTTGTCGAACCCGGAAAGGGAGAGCAGCTTCTTGATGAGACTGACCCGGCTCCAGGAATGATCCACGCCAAAGGAGTGGTGGCACTCCTCGGGCAGGCATCCGACCAGAAGGAGGCCCGGCGCGCCCTCCAGAAATGCCCTGGCCATGACGCTCGGGTCGAGCTGTCCCACGCAGGGAATCCCGAGGATATGGACATTGGGATCGTACTTCATCCCCATCTTTCCCGCGATATCCGCGGCCGGCAATCCTCCCCATGCGCAGGCGAATGCCACCACCTCATCGGGCCCCAGGTGGCTCGACAGCGCCGCAATTCTGGCCTCCCGCTGATCATTGCTGTTGTTCTGCAGGGTCAGCGCGTGATAGGGACATGCTGCCGCGCAGGTTCCGCCGCCGGTGCAGACCAATGGGTCCACCATCCGGGGCAGCCCCCCGCCGGGGCCGATCTCGACGCCGATCCCGCCGCAGTCGCAGAGTTCCTGGCACTGGCCGCAGCCGATGCACTTGTCCGGGTCCACTACGCAGACCACCCGGGGCACATGGAGTTCGTGATTTTCGGCCTTTTTCAGCATATCGATGCTCTTGAGCGCGGCCCTTCGGCCCTGTGCCAGCGCCTCGTCAAGATCACAAGGATACCGGCCGCTGCCCGCGAGGTAGCTCTCCTCCTTTCCGACCATCTCGGGACGGACTCTTGCATGATGCCCTGTGAGGAACCGGTCGTGCTTGTGAACCAGCCCCAGCACCTCCGCGGTCCTGAGTCCTTCCCCGCCCAGGGCCCGCTCCGGCGAGATCACCAGCAGGTCCCATTCTATATCGTGCTCCAAATGGTCGTTGGTGCCGCAGAAGGTGATCTGCCGGTCCTGAACCGTGGGCCGAACCGCCTTGTCGCAGGGAATCCATTCGATGCCCAGTGCCCGGTTCAAAGCCCGCTCTCCCGCGTTCAGGGGGATCTCCATCCGCTGATCATAGAGGATCATGGCGTGGCTTTGAGGGGAGCAGCTCCGGATGTGGCGGGCCATGTTCCATGCGCCCTTTGCCGAAAGCTTTGCAAACTCCTCCTGCCCCGTCTCGTAGTCGCTTACCCAGAAGAGAACCCTTCCCCTGGGCGCGCCCCGTGTCCAGATATACTCCTCCAGATCGGACTGCTGTAGAACGGTCTCGCCGTCATGGCCGAAGGATGGGCCCGAAGGATGTAGCTCCGCATCGATGCAGGCGATGATCAGCCCTGCCCGGTAGGTGCGGGATTCTCCGGTCTCCTTGTCCCGGAAGGTGAGTGCATAGTCGCCGGTGACGCCCGACAGACCCGTCAGCTCTCCCGGGGGCAGCAGGGTTCCGTGGGGACTTTGCACCACTTCCACGGCCAGCTTCTTGACCCGGTCATGGGATTCCCGCTCTCCGGGATAGGCCAGATGGAGCCTGCGGATCACCTCGTTCGGATCATGGGTCGGGGCCGACAGCATGAAGTCGATACCGTTTTGATCCAGCTCCTTTGCCGCCATGTAGGCCGATATCCCACCCCCGACGATCATCACGGGGCCGGTCAGGTTTGAGATGGCCTGAGGCGTGGGAATGAGTGCAGAAAGCTCGGCGGCCGATGCCCGGATCAGCTTTGCCGCCTTTTGGGCCTTCTCCTGGGGCGGCAGATCCGATACAGATGCCACATGCCCACGGACGTTGACCATGTCGATCTGACCTTTCAGCAGCCCCATCTTTTCCAGTTCGGTCTCGAATTTCTTCAGCATGAGGCGGCCCTCGCAACCCGCGATCACCAGCCGGTCCAGCCGGTTTTTCGCGACTTCGGATATGATCTCCTCCATGCCGGGCCGGGTGCAGGGATAGTTGAGGGTCCGGCAGGTCACCACATCAGGAATCCCGCTGATCTGTGACCCAAGGCTTTCAAGATCCACCAGCGGCTCGATCTTATCGCCGCAGCGGCAGACAAATACTCCGATTCTTGAGCTGTTCATGTTCATAATATTCTCCTTTCAAAAGACCTTGGGCCGTTTAAGCGGTCAACTGGGTCAAAGTGGTTTTGGTCTCTCCCCGAATTGAATCGAAGAGGGCCCGCATTGCGCCGGTGGGGCAGATGTTCACACAGCAGCCGCACGCGACACAGACATCCGAGGGCCTGAGAAAGGGCGCGCCCACTCTCTTGTGAACCCCCCTGTCCACGGTCGAGATGGCCGACAATCCCACCACCTCCTCGCAGACCCGCTGACACAGGCCGCAGAGCATGCACATCTCCTCAGGGTCTTTTACAGGGAAGCGGGTCCTGGTCACACCGTAGCGGGCCGCCAGATCCGCGATCTCCGGGCTTGCCGGAACCTGCGCGAGGAGCATCTCGAAGATCCATCGGCGGACATTGCTCACCCGTTCGGTCTCGGTATAGACGTTGATCCCCTTTGCTGCCGGATAGATGCAGGAGGCGACTAATTTTGACCAGTCCCCGTCTTTGATTTCCACCATGCAGAGCCGGCACGCGCCGCTGGGGAGAACCGCCTCGTGAAAGCAGAGGGTCGGGATCTCGATCCCGTATTCCCTTGCGGTCTCCAGAACGGTCCATCCGGGCCTGGCCTCTACCTCGCGGTCGTTGATCTGAAAGGTTATTTTTTCCATGATCTTTTTCCTTTTTTTCTCGGTTTGGCTCGATGGATCAGCTCACGAAAATCGCGTCGAACTTGCAGGTTTCCAGACAGATGCCGCAGCGCAGACACTGAGACGCGTCAATGGCATGGGGCTCCTTCTTCTTTCCGGTGATACACTCGGCCGGGCAGTTCCGGGCGCAGGACATGCATCCGTTACATTTCTCCGGGTCTATCGCGAAGGTGATCAGGCTCTTGCAGACCCCGGCCGGACATTTATGATCTTCCACATGTGCCAGATACTCGTCTTTGAAATACCGGATCGTGGTCAATACCGGGTTGGGTGCGCTGCTGCCCAGTGCGCAGAGCGCGCCGTCCTTCAATGCATTGGAAAGGCTCGTCAGATCCTCGATGTCGGCAGCGCTCCCCTTGCCTTGTGAGAAGTTGTCCAGGATCTCGCGCATCCGGGAGAGGCCCAGCCGGCAGGGGATGCACTTTCCGCAGGACTCCTCCTCCAGGAACTTGAGAAAGTAGCGGCCCACATCCACCACGCAGTCGGTCTCGTCCATGACTATCATCGCGCCCGATCCCATCATGGAGCCGACCTTTGTGAGGGAGTCGAAATCGACAGGCGTATCTTTGAGGCTGTAGGGGATGCAGCCGCCCGAGGGGCCCCCGGTCTGCACCGCCTTGAAGGGCTTGCCGCCCCCGACCCCGCCGCCGATATCTTCGACGATCCGGGTCATGGGGGTTCCCATGGGAACCTCCACCAGACCCACGTTCTCCACCTTTCCCACCAGGCAGAAGACCTTGGTTCCTGTGGAATGGGGAACCCCGATCTTCGCGTATTCCTCGCCGCCCATCCCCATGATCAGGGGGATGTTGGCCCAGGTCTCCACATTGTTGAGTACTGTGGGCCGGCCCCATAGCCCCTCTTCCACGGAGCGGACGTATTTGGGCCGGGGGTTGCCGGCCTTGCCTTCGATGGAGGTGAAGAGTGCGGTCGATTCGCCGCAGACAAATGCGCCGGCGCCCCGGTTGATTCTCGCATCAAAGCTGAAGCCGGAATTCAAGATGTTTTCGCCCATCAGACCGTAGGATCGGGCCTGTGCCATGGCCATCTCAAGATGCTTGATCGCCATCGGGTATTCTGCCCTTACATAGAGATACCCCTTTTCCGCGCCCAGAGCATATGCGCCGATGATGAGCCCTTCCAGGACAGCATGGGGGTCCCCCTCCATGATCGCGCCGTCCATGAATGCTCCCGGGTCCCCTTCGTCGCCGTTGACCACCACATAGACGGGACGGCCCTTCTTCTCGATGGCCTGGAGCGCGGAGCGCCATTTCCGGCCCGTGGGAAATCCTGCGCCGCCCCGGCCCCGGAGGCCCGATTTCTCCATCTCCAGAACCACCTCTTGTGGCGTCATGGTGGAAAGAACCTTGGCAAGCGACGAATATGCTCCGGTCGCGATCGCGTCGGTGATGTCGGTAGGGTCGATCTTGCCGATCTTTTGGATCACCCGCCGCTCCTGGAGCCGGTAGAAGGGGATCTCTTCTTCGGTGTGGAAGACCTCTCCGGTCTTGGTATCCCTGTGCATGAGCCGCTCCACCGGCTCTGTTGCCATAACGCTCTTTTCGATTATCTCGGCAGCATCCCCCGGCTGAACCCGCTGATAGCAGAAGCCGTGTGGCTGTATCGTCACCAGGGGGCCCCGGGAGCAGAGCCCCTGGCAGCCGGTGGTCTTGACGCCGGGCATCAGTTTGGCGTTGATCCCGGCATCAGAAAGCCCCTGCCGGAAGGCTTCCGCGACCTTCGCACCGCCGCCGGCCAGACATCCGTTTCCGTGGCAGACCACGATGGTGGGCCGGTTCGGGTCCTGGCTTTCGATGATATCGTTTCGAAGGGTTTCCAGATCCCCGGGAGAGGTCAGCCGCCAGGGAGTTTGCAGTTTCGCAGCCGTCGAATCAGACATTTCCGACCTCCTTCTCCCCTTCATGGCGCAGCCGTTTCAGTTCCCTGTCCATCTTCTTTACCGACATGGAAGGATGGTACTCATCGTCCACCACCATCACTGGAGAGATCGCGCACGCGCCCAAGCAGTTGACGGTATTGAGGGTGAAGCGCATATCCTCTGTGGTGCCGCCGGCCTCGACATGGAGGCGCCGTTCCAGCTCATCCACCAGCCGCTGCCCCCCCTTGAGGTGGCATGCGGTTCCCAGACAGACCTTGATCTCATGCTCCCCCTTCGGATCGAGCCGGAAGGACTGATAAAAAGTTGCGACCGAATATGCCCGGGTCAGGGGAACCCCTGTGCGGTCGCAGACCCTCTGCATCGATTCCGGGGAGATGTAGCCGTAGCTCGACTGGATGTCCTGCAGCAGAAAAATCAGATATTCGGGCTCGCCCGGATAACGGTCCATAATCTCTTCCAGGTTTGTTCCGACGGGATTCATGAATGGTTGCCTCCTTGTGATGATTTGAAATTGTGATGATTTATAATTTTGTAAAATGTTTCGGTTCAATTGTTTGATTCTGGTGTTCGATCCTGGGTTCGATCCTCGTGCTCATGCTTACGACATTACCTTATAGCAAATGGCGTGCCATGAAGTTAAACACTTGATTTATAAGAAATAAATTCTGTTTCGGAGGTCTGTTCCACCCCGTTTCAATGTTTCAGAGAAAGGGGCGGTGAAACATGGTTGAAACGGGGGTGAAACATGAGAGCGTTTCAGGGGGGAACAGATCAAAATCAGATACAGACCAGGATCAGATCAGGATCAGATCAGATCATGCCTAGGGCCTTCATCCGCCGCCACATGGAGGTGCGGCTGATGCCGAGGAGTTCTGCGGCCTCTTTTCGCTTGCCGCCGGTCTGGGAGAGGGCCCAGCGGATGTTCTTCTCATCGGTCGCCGGGGAGGAGGTGATGCTTTTTTCGACAGGGGTGGGCGCGGGGTGAAACGCGGTCAGCTCCGGCAGGTAACGGGAGAAGATTACGGGGCCTTTGACGAAGACAAAGGCGTGTTCGATGCACCGTTCCAGCTCCCGGACGTTTCCGGGCCACGGGTATCGGGCAAAGATTTGAATCACCTTGGGATCAACGGAGCGGACCCGCTTGCCGTAGAGCGCGTTGAACTTATGGATGAAATGATCCACCAGGGGCCCGATATCCTCGGTCCGATCCCGCAGCGGGGGCAGGATCAGGGGAACCGTATGGAGCCGGTAATAGAGATCCTGCCGGAAATTTCCTTGGGCAAGTGCCTGTTCCAGATTCTGATTCGTCGCGCTGATAATCCGCGCCTTCAGGGGAATGGGTTTTGTTCCCCCCACCCGCTCGAAGGTCCGCCCTTCCAGCACCCGGAGAAGCTTCACCTGGAGCTGCGGTTTCAACTCGCCGATCTCATCGAGAAAGAGGGTTCCGCCGGCCGCCAGTTCGAAACGGCCGGGCCGGGCCCTGTCCGCACCCGTAAACGCGCCCTTCTCGTGCCCGAACAGCTCCGATTCCAGCAGGGATTCAGCCAGTGCCGCGCAGTTGACGGCCATAAAGGGCTCGTTTCTTCTGGGGGAGAGTTCGTGCAGGGTCTTTGCCATGAGATCCTTGCCGGTTCCGCTCTCGCCGGTGATGAGTACATTCGCGTCGCTTTTGGCGATGTCCGGCAGCCGGGTGAAGAGTTCCTGCATGACCGGGCTTCTGCCGATGATGCCGGAATAAGCATCGGCCTGGCTTCTGCCCGGGATCTTAGGCGGGCCCGGGTCCGGGGGGCGGAAGGTCTCCACCGCGCCGATGACCCTTCCGTCCGAGTTCTTCAGCACGCTCACGTTGACCAGCAGCAGTTGGGGGCAGCCCTTGCGGTCCACCGCATTCACCTCCTGATCCAGCCGGGACTCTCTGGTCTCCAGGGCCGTAGCCAGGGGGCAGGAGCGGCGGCAGATATCGGTGCGGAAGATCTCCCAGCAGTGGCGGCCCAATACATCCTTTTTTCCGTATCCGGTGATCTTCTCTGCGGAGCGGTTGAATGCGGTGATCCGCCAGTTCATGTCGATGGTGAAGACCCCTTCGGGCAGGTCGTCGAATAGGGTTCTGTAGTTGAGCGCGCCGATGGAACCGGGGAGACGGGTCTGGATATTGTCGGTATTCATAAATATTTTACGGATGCCTCCTTTTCGGTTTATGCGGATTCTGTTTCACCCTTGTTTCCGGTGAAACAGAAGATGAAACCCAGAAGAGGATTCCATGCAAAAACCGTGCAAATGACGGGAAATACGCGGGTGATCGGACCGATATCCCTCTGTTTAGACTGAAACCTGTTGCAGGGTTGCAACGGATGAAACACCTGAAACATCTCTGCAACAAAAAAGGGCGGAGAAGCCTTTGGGGCCTCAACGCGGAATATAGGTGCAAAAAACGGATCTTTATGGTAGGCTGCGGTCGAAATCGACAACAATTGCATTCAGGAACAACTGGATTCAGGAACAACCGCATCAGGAAAGGATAGAGGAAAGATTCCATGACACCGGTAGAACTGACCCGAAAGCTGATCGCCATGCCATCCGCCAACCCTCCCGGCAACGAGCGGGAGATCGCCCGTTTTTTAGGGGAATTGCTGGAACGCGGCGGTTATACCATCGCCTATCATGAATTCGATGATATGCGCACCAGCCTGGTGGCGACATTGAAGGGAAAAGGGACAAAGCGGCCCATCTGCTTTTCGGGCCATATCGACACGGTTCCCATTGGGGAGAGTCCCTGGCGGGTCGATCCCTTCAAAGGGGAGATCGAGGGGGACCGGCTCTATGGCAGGGGGGCATCGGACATGAAGGGCGGGGTTGCCGCGATGGTCATCGCTGCGCTGCAGATGGCTGAAGAACCGGAAGGGGAGGGGGATATCGTGCTGGCCCTGACCGCGGGCGAAGAGACCGGCTGCAGCGGGGCCCTGGATCTTGCGGATCGCCAGAAGAGGATGGGAAACGTCCTGCCGCAGGCCGGTGCGCTGGTGGTCGGCGAGCCTACGGACAACTATCCCATGCTGGGCCATAAGGGCGCGTTCTGGCTGGAGGTGGAGACCAATGGGGTTGCGGCCCACGGCTCGATGCCGGAACAGGGGGTGAACGCGATCTATCTCATGGCCGAGGCGGTATTGAAACTGAAGGAACATTCCTTTGCTGTGGCGCCCCATCCGGTGCTCGGTTCCCCCACATTGAACGTAGGAACTCTTCGGGCCGGCACGGCCGTCAACATCGTTGCGGAGAAGGCCGTGGCCGGAATCGATCTGCGCACCCTTCCGGACCAGGGTATCGACGGGATCTGCCGAAACCTGAAGGCGGAGTTGGGGGAGAAGGCGACCCTGCGCCTGCTCAACGGCGCACAGAGCGTATGGACCGACCCGGATGACCCGTGGGTTGTCTCAGTTTTCGACATTCTGGAGAAGATGTGGAAAGAGCGGCCCGAGCCCCGGGGCGTAACCTATTTTACCGATGCATCGGCCCTGCGAAGCGCCATGAATGCGCCGCCCACACTGATTTTAGGGCCCGGAGAGCCCTCCCAGGCTCACAAGGTGAACGAATCCTGCAGCGTTTCTAAACTAGAAGATGCGCTGGAGATCTACACCGCGATCATGAAGTCATGGCGTCAATGATATTCCGGAAAATCACCTTAGCGCTGATCCTTTGAAAAGAGGGCCATTTTCCGGTATTTATGGATTGATCCCAAATTAGATTTTGACTTTTAAGGGGGCTTTATGAGATCATAGGGCTATTATGGGAAAGCCGTATACATTTCAAAACGAAGAGTTGAAGGATATGGTGGGCGTCGGCGCGGTGGATGCCGATTCCGCAAGAATCTGGCTCCGCGCGGAAAAGGCCGGAGAGATCATGATCCGGTGGTGGCCCGAATCGGACCCGGACGCGATGGCCCAGACCGAGATATACCTGCCCGAGGAGAACGATACCGACAACACCTGCAGCCTGAAGATCCCAAACGCTTTGGATCAACCGCACCTCGATCCCCTGCGGCGCTACAGGTTCCGCATCTTCCGGAAGGCCGACAATTCCATCATCGGCGAAGGCGGCTTTGAAACCCGGCCCCGAGGCCCCGAGGGTACCCCCTCGAAGTTTTCCGTTGCCATCATGAGCTGCCATCAGCCCTTTACGGAAAAGGGCGTGGCCAATCCTAAATCCCGGCAGATGCTTCAGGCCGTGCTCGAGACACTGCGGGAGCACAACACGAAGTATGTGATGATGGTAGGGGACCAGATGTATTCGGACTACCCGCCCAACCTCTCCCTCTTTGGCTCGAACCATTTCAATGCGGTGGCCCCCCCGGGCCGGAAGAGGATCCTCGACTGCTCCCCGGCAGAGATCCGGCAGATGTTTCACCGCCACTACCGCCATTTCTTCAGCGTTCCGGAGTGGAAGACCCTGAATGCAGAGTACCCCTGTTATCCGATTCTAGACGACCACGACATCGTGGACAACTGGGGCTCGGTCCCCGAGCACAAGAATCCGGAATGGCAGCGGCTCTCCCAGGGTGCCCGCCTGGCCTACCAGGATTATCAGGGATCGAAGATGAGCGCATCCAATCAGCTCCCGGACTCCTTCCACTACGGCTTTTGCTACGGCAATACAGCCACCTTTGTCATGGACCTCCGATCGGCCCGAAGGGCCGGAAAAGGGGGGCAGCTCTACGACAGTCGGCAGCAGGCCGATTTTCAGCACTTTCTGGCAGAGAATGCAGACCAAAAGGTGCTTTTTATCGTACTAAGCGTACCGGTGGTTCATCTGCCCAAGATCCTGGCCAAAATAGCGGTGAAACTGCCCCACTCCCCGGAGGACTTCGCGGACCGCTGGTCTTCGGGGGCTCACATCCGGGACCGGGACCGCTTCTTCAAAATCCTCCACGAGCACCAGCAGAAGCATCCGGACCAGAAGGTTGTATTGCTGAGCGGCGACATCCACATCGGCTGCGTCCACAGGATGGAGTGGAAGCCGGATGGCCCGGGATTCTACCAGATCATCTCCAGCGGCATCACCCACGCGACCGGCGGACTGATCCGCCACGCCTCCACCTTTCTGATCAAGATCAACCGGGAGATCGCGACCGATGACAGCGAGCTGCGGGCAAAGGTGCGCCTTCTGAAGGGGATCGACCGCCGGCAGCAAAATCCCTTGGGCCAGCTCAATATGGGAATTGTCGAGATGGAGACACTGGAGACAGGCGGAGAGTGCAACCTCCGGTTCTATCTCTACGGACATAAAAAGGGCGAGCCCTACAAGGCCTTCGAATCGAAACCCCTTTAAAGCAGCAATCGATGGCTTGCCGATGCAGGCCCTCAGATCGAGTCGCCCGTCGAGACCCCCGGTTTTTGTCGAATCACCTTGGGTCTGCTGCTCTGGCGCAGGCGATGCAGGTTAAATGGCTCGGGTCCGCGCGGAGCCGCCCCTCGGCAATCTCTTCTTCGCACCCGATGCAATAGCCGTAATCGCCCGATGCCATCCGGTCGAGGGCTGTGCGGATGCGCTGTTTCTCCAGTGAAAGGAGGCGTGCCGCGGCCTGCGTCATGGCCTGCTGCTGCATGGCATCCATTCGCGTCAGACGGCCGACCCGTGCCTGGTCCAAATCCACGGGCTCTACCGGTTTTTGACCGGCGGTAATCTCATCCAGGCGTTTTTCCAACTGCTGCCTGAAATATTTTACGTCAATATCATCTCGCATGATCACTCGTTTGTAATAAAAGTCTCTTTGTAATAAAGATGATTACCAGAACCGCCAGGCTCCGGTGTAAAGTACATAGATCCCCAGCAGCAGGTTGGTGATCCCGTGCGCGAGGATGGGGTAGAAAAGATGACGGGTTCGGTATAGAAGAAAGGCATAGATCATTCCCGCAACAATGCCGGCCAGCCAAAGATGGTGTTCCGCGCCGAAGAGGAGCGCCGTTATGAGAAACGACGGCCAGGTGAATGCGCCGATTGGGACCCGGGTGAAATCGTCCGGGTCGATGATATACCGCATGATGAAGGAGCGCCAGAAGAGTTCCTCGAAGATGGGGACCACGACAGCCGTCCCCGCCATCCGAACCGCGATGAACGCATAAAATGCCGCAGGCGCTAAAACCGTTGGATCATACGCCTTTGCATCCCCCATCACCGCAAAATCCCATTCCATATTGATCCAGAGGAGGAAGACGAGGATGCCTGCGGCCGATGCTTCCAACAGGGGCAGGGTCCGGATCTTCTCCAGGCGAAGCTCCTCATAGGATCGCCAGTAATAGATCAGGGCTGCCGCGACACAGAGGATACCGACCGGATAGAGAACCGGAACCGTATATTCGGCCAGATGCGAGGGCGCATATTTTTCCGCAACCTGCCTGATCAGGATAAAAAGCAAATAGATTCCAAAGGGCAGGGATCGCGCAAACCAGGGGGTATGAATCATTGAACAGCTCCTTTGCTATGCCACATCCAGCGGTGAGAGTTCCAGGGATACGGCAAACTCCACACCCAGAACCCGGCCCTCCCGGGAGAGTGTCCGGATCAGCGAATCTCTTTTCACCCAGGAATCATCGCGCAACTGAAACTCCAGAGTCACTCGATCCCCTTTTTGAATGGAGATTCCCTGCTCTTTCAGTTCGCACTGGAGCCCGCTTCGGGAGAGATCTCTCACCTCGATCTCCCATTTCCGGCTCCCCTGTCCCATCTGAAGATAACCTGGCAGACGGGTCGACTTCCGGTAAAAGGAGCGGCGCTCCAGCATCACCATGTAGGATTGGCCGCAGGTGCATCTGCACCGGACCTTGACCGCTTTTTGAATATCCCGGTACTCTGAGACATCCACCCGTTTTGCCTTGTCACATTTCGGACAGATAAAGGTGGCCTTGCTCGAACTGTCCATGAAGACTTTCTTCTCTGCCATGATGCCGGCCTTTTCAATTCATTGGGTTGATCATCTCATAAACCTCTCCAAAAATTTATCCGCTACTATACATGGAATCGATAAAGGTGTCCAGTACTGCAACATCAATCTTTTGTACAATCGAACTTCCCAGATCCGTCAGCAGCACAAAGTGAATCCCATCCCCCTCCCGCTTCTTGTCTTTCAGCAGAACTGCTTTCAGCCGCTCTTTTTCAATGGGTATGGAAAGCGGCAGCCCCAGGGCTCGGATCAGATCTTTCAGCCGAAGGGCCCGAGATTCTGGCAGAAGCCCCATCCGGACCGACAGATCGGCCGCAGCGGCCATACCGGCCCCGACCGCCTCTCCGTGAGAGATGCCGGTGCATTTTTCAAAGGCATGGCCCAAGGTATGGCCGAAATTGAGCTTCCTGCGCTCCCCCTTTTCGGTCTCATCCCGGTTGACCACCCCTGATTTGATCCTCACCGAATCGGAGACGAACCGTTCTATGACCTCCCGGTCCAGGGCATGGGCCTTTTCGATATTCTCCTCCATGAAACGGAAAAGCGCTGCATCGGCAATGGCCCCATGTTTGATGATCTCGGCAAAGCCGCAGCGGATCTCCTCCGGGGGAAGGCTCTTCAATGTTTCCGGGTCGCAGATGACAAAGAGGGGCTGGTTGAAGACCCCCACCATATTTTTATACCCTTTGAAATTGACGCCGTTCTTTCCGCCGACGCTCGCGTCCACCTGGGCCAGCAGGGTGGTGGCGACGAATCCGAAATCGACCCCCCGCAGATAGGTGGATGCGGCAAAGCCGGTGATGTCGCAGACAATGCCGCCGCCGATTCCGACAATGAACCCGGTGCGGTCTGCGCCAATGTCGATCAATTGGCCATAGAGGTTCTCCAGCGTGGCAAGGGTCTTGATCCCCTCGCCCCGGCCCAATGTGATGACCGGACAGTGGGGAAACCGATCTCCGTAGAGGCGCTGCACTTCGATGTCGGTGATGATCACGCTTCTTTGAACCGGCAGATAATCCTTGAGACTGTCGAGCCGCTCCCCTACCAGAATCCGGGAGCGGCCCATCCTTCCATTCACCATGAATTCCTTCAAAACCGAAATCCTTTCAATGGCAGAGATGTTCTGTTTAAAAGTTGTTTTTGGTGATATCGAAGATGGCCTTCACCTGCCGGCAGAGATTTTCGAACTGCTCCGGATAGAGGGACTGGGAGCCGTCGCTCATGGCCTTGTCCGGCTCGTGGTGGACCTCCACCATCAGGCCGTGCGCGCTTGCGGCAACGGCTGCCCGGCTCAGTGGGATGACCTGATCCCGGAACCCGGCCGCATGGCTCGGATCGACAATGATGGGCAGATGGCTCTCCCGCAGGACCACGGGAATCGCTGAGAGATCCAGGGTATTCCGGCTGTGTTTGACAAAGGTTCTCACCCCCCGCTCACATAAGATGATATCGGTGTTTCCGGCCTCCATAAGGTATTCCGCGGCCATGAGCCACTCCTCAACGGTTGCTGACATCCCCCGCTTGAGCATCACCGGCTTTTTGGCATGGCCGGCCCGGCGCAGGAGGCTGAAGTTCTGCATGTTCCGGGTTCCGATCTGGATGATGTCAACATATTCCTCCACGATATCCACATTTTCCGTATCCATCACCTCCGTGATCACGGCCAGTCCCGTCTCCTCCCGGACTTTTGCCATGATCTTCAAGCCCTCCTCCCCGAGCCCTTGAAAGGAGTAGGGGGAGGTTCGGGGCTTGAACGCGCCGCCCCGGAAGATGTGGGCCCCGGCCTTTTTCACATGTTTGGCGATGGTCATGGCCTGGATTTCGCTTTCGATCGCGCATGGGCCGGCCATGATCGTCAGATGACCGTTTCCGATCTCAAGATCCCGCACCTTGATGACCGTATCCTCGGCCTTGAACTCCCGGCTGACAAGCTTGTAGGGCCGGGTCACGGGGATCAGATCCTTGACCCCGGCCATCCCCTGAATCGGAGAGGGGTCAACTGGCCCTTCATTCCGAAGAATCCCGATGGAGACCCGATCCCCGCCCGGGATGGGACGGGCCTCGTATCCTCTGGCCTCGATCGCGTTGACAACCGCATTGACCTGTTCTTCCGTCGCATTCTTGCTCATGACCACCAGCATGACATCTCTCCTTTGAAATCGTTTTTTTAAGGTTTTACGTTCGATCAAAAACAAAAAGGCCGTAACCGGGAGGTATTTTCCCGATCACGGCCTTTTAAACTGGAACAAAAATGATGCTATTCAGCCATTGGTTCGGAACACCCCTCCAGGCGAGTGCTGTGCTGCCAGCACCAGAAATAGTTAAAAAAGCTGAAATAGAGGGTCTTTTGTTCCATTATATGCATCTGCTCTTTCTTAGGTTCCTTTTCGATCTCGTCTTTCCTGTACCTCTTTAATGGAAATGGAAAGAGAATGTCAAGATATTTTTCGGGCCGCCTCTTTACAAAAATTTTTCAACAGAGACATCGAACTGCTCCGCGAGCTTTTTGGCAACCCTCTTGCTGATGGCTCGGCTTCCCCGCTCCATGTTCGAGATGTTCTGGCGGGTCAGACAATATTTAAAAAATAGTGACAAATTTTATGGGGCCCTTGCCATGATTATTTTTTTAGGATAAAATGTCCAAAACAGAAAGGAGATTTCCAAAAGTGGACGAAAACCTTATACTACCGATCTTACGAAGGACGAAGAAGCAGCCATCGCCCACCTGCTTCCGGCTGACTCTGAAGCAGGAAGATCCCGGCATTGGTCTTTGCCGGAAATCCTCAACGCCGTTTTTTATCTTTTGCCCTCGGGCTGCATATGGCGCCTCCTGTCTCATGACTTTCCGCAACCTTTTTAGCGCGAGGGGAAGCATATGAAAGACAAAACCCTGATCGTTCATTTTTTTAAAAGAATTGTTTCGTTTTTTGCCCTGGTTTCTATTGCCGTGGCCTCATCTGTTTTCCTTTTGATGTCTGCTTCGGCGGATAAACCCGTCGAGGAAAAACCACCGCCTAAATCCGTATTCAGCCTCCTGCTGGGGCAGTTCGACGAGATAGAAAAAAAGCTCGACAGTCTGCTGAAAGATATCGAATCTCCAAAAGCTTTTGAACGCTATTATCAGTTGAATACGCTTTTTACGGATCTCCAGCGACGTTTCCACCGCGTCAGGAATAATTTTGATGAAGAATCAAAGAGTCCGCCTCCGGAAGACCCTTTAGCCAAGGAGAGCCGAAAGATCCTCATTAAAACCATCCGGATCAAAACCGATAGTATAGGACATGCTTTCTTTGATTTTCGGAGAAAATCCTTCAAACCCTTCATCGAATGGTTCGATTATCAAATGTCATCAGCCGAAGACGACGAAAATTCCGACTTTTTCCGACTAACGCTCTTTACCCGAATGGATCAGGTGCTGTCGCATCATCTTCTTGAACTGGAACACCTGCCGGATATGGCAAAAACAGATGGAGATACTCTGGCGGAGTTGGAAAAACGCCTGAAAATGGAAGGCAAGGCATTTCTCGACGAAGTCATCAATAAGGCCAGCGCCGTCCATTCCGAGACTATCCGGCTGTTGGCCCATAATGTGGCATATGATCATGAGAAGATGGCACCGTTTTACAATGACATCATCAACCGTTCCCGGGTAATTTTCGAAATCGAGCAAAATCACTCCGGAGATGGGGATGAATGGCAGATTTTAGACGAAATTTCTTTGTCTTACAAACTGAGTATGCTGTCGGACTATTATGAATCAGCCATCGATAAAATTTCCAAAAACGAAGGATCTTTGGAGGGGTGGGAAAAGCAGGTGGCAATGTTCGAGAACAACAACAAAGATCTCATCAAACAGGAGAAAAAGATCGATGCCTATATGAAAAAAGATCCCGATGATATGCATTGCAGAGATCTGAGGAAGTATATGGACGAAGCCGATCAGATCGCTCATCAGAATATTGATGCCCAACTGGAAGAGTTGAAACAATTGGGCCAGATCATCGGATTGTCATTTGAGAAAAAAAAGCAGAAAATGCTCGAAAAAGGGAGTTACAAAGCGTTTTACCATATCATGCACAATCAACGAGATATTGTTTATCGGCAAAACAGCCTTGAGAATATCCGCCTGGAATACGATAAGCTGGTTAAAAGGGTGTCGGCCTTAAACCAGATCATCAAAGATATCATGGTGTCCAAAGATTGCTGAAGGGTATCTCACCAAACCCGGATGCGCAGAAAGAAGGGGGAAAATATCCGATGCAGGCCAACAGGATGAGGATGTGTGGTATTGCGGTGTTATGGTTCTTTTTTTTGTTTCCTGCCGGCGCTTGGGCACAGAGAGGCGCTGGTATCGACGGAGATAGTCTGCAGAAGAGCAAGCAGGCAGTTCAGGATGCGCTTCAAAAGATCGAGGAATTCATGGTCTCCTACCAGGAGTTCCAGAAGCCTGAGGAAATCAAAAGCGAATTCACCGATCTGATCACCAGCGTTCAGGAGCTGGTATCCATTCTTTCCGAGGATTCGGATTTCATTAAGAACCTACGGGATTTCAAAGTGATGTACGACACTTACGGAAAGGATGAAGAGAATCTGGCAAAGGATGCGGAAGATCCTTTGAAAAAGAGAAAGCACGAGAATCTGGCAAAGAAAAACCGGGAAGGGGCCGAGCGCGTGAGCCGGAAGATCGAGGAGGCCCGAAGCGTCCGGAAACAACTCATGGCCAAAAGCATCGAGATGCAGTCGGCGGAACAGGAGATCCTGCAAAACATCCGATATCTTCGCATGAAAGAGATGGAAGATCAGATCGGGACGACTTTCAATTCCATCCGATCCGCATTGAATGAGATGGATGATCTCATCGAAAATTATGGAGAAGAGACCACTGGAGGGATGCCTCAATAATCTGTTATTTTGAAAAAAAGGAGAAGTTCACATGAGAGCCCGAACAATGATGTTTGCACTGCTGATTGGGTTGTCGTCGGCGACGGCAGATCTTGCCGCACAGGATTCAAGCACAAAGGATGCCAATCAGGCCTTTGACAATCTTAAACAGAGCGTTGGGAAGGCCCAATCCATCATCCAGGCGTTGAACGAGAGCCTGAAAAAGGGTATTAAAGGCGCAGATCTGGTGGAGAAGGAGTTTTCCGAATTTGAAAACCACCTGAAAAACCTCTCCACTTCCTTGTCAGAGGATTCCGACACCATGAAGGATCTTGAGAGATACAGGGAGATCGCTGTCGGATATAAGGACAACGCCCAGAAGCAGATCGACGAAGTCCAGAGCACCAAGGACAAGAAGTTCTGGATGAAGATATCCGAGGAATGGGAGAACCGTATCCGGATGTACGAGGATCTCAGGGAGATGGTCACCAAGCAGAGGGATGTTTTGAAGGACAAAATCGTCTGGGTGGGAGAGAGCAAAGACAAGCTCAAACAACTTCGCCTTTTGAACATGGATGATGAGATCACCAGACACATGAGCGAACTGGGCCAGGAGCTTGAATCGATTAACCGGGATCTTAACGAGTTGAACAAAGCGATCCCCGACGTTTCCGGAACGCCGGGTTGATGGGCGGACAAATGAGGAAAACGCGACTTTTGCTCTGTTTTTTTTCAGGGATGATCGCCTTGGCCGCGTCTACAGGTTTAGCTGGCCAAGGGCAGCCGTTGGCCGATGTCATTGATAAACTCGAGACCCTGATCGATGAGATCGGCACAGCAGAGGCATTGATCCAGGAAAACATTCGACAATTGACCGAAGAGGAGGCGGCTGTTCAAAAACGGATCGATGAGGAGACTGCCCCCCAGGCCATCATGGCGCTTCAACGACAACGGATGGAAGTTCAACAGCGGAAGGAGGGCTTTGAACAAAAACAGGAGGAGATGGAGTTGTTGCTTCAGAAAACAAAGGAGAAATTGAGCAGAATCAGAGAAAAAGAAAAAAATTTACCTGATTTATAGCGCATTTCCTCTTCTCATCCGATTTTTTCAATGAAAGGGATCATTTTATGGACGGCAAACGGATGTCAGCGTTCAAGATCCATCCTCCTTTTGTATTTTCCGTTTTTACCGGCCTCTTCATTTCAGGCATCATCTATTATCATTCTGTACTGAAGGATGTCGAAGGAGGCGACACTCAAGGAATTCTGGGCCGTGCGGATCTGTTGAGGTATATCTCGGATCCGGTTTGTCTGATCATATTCGGAGCCTTTTCAGCAGTGGTCGTCTATTATGCTATCCAATTCTTCGCACTCAAAGCCGACAAGGCCGAATTCGAGTCGCTTCTGGAAGATCTGGAATACCATGAAGGGCGCATTCGGCCCTCTCCGGCAGGAGGCGGGCTCGGCCGGCGACATTCTCTGGCCTACATCCTTTCCGGCCGACACGAAGGCGAGATGGCAGCCGTGTTCACCAAAACCGTCGGCTCCATTCCTCGGCTGGATCACGGGCTCAAATGGTGCCAGGCATATCTTCAAATTCATCGGGAGCGGTTGACCCGGGATCTTTATTTTCTGCAATTCGGAGTCTGGGTGTTGCCGATTCTGGGGTTCATCGGCACGGTGCTGGGGATCTCAAGATCCATTGCAGGTCTCAACAGCCTGGTAGCCAACACCCAGGAGCAGTTGGGCGGCGCACTCCAGGGGAGTATGCAAGCAGTGCTCTCCGGTCTGTCCACTGCCTTTGACACTACGTTTCTTGGCCTTGTTCTGACAGTGGTGGTCATGTTCGCGACCCTGATCTTGAACCGGATGATCCATTCCCAGTTGGAAGATTACTATCTCAAGCTCATCGATCGCATCAACAAGATTATTCCCCAAACGGACCCTTCATGATCTTCGGGAAGGATCAAAAGACCTCCAACCCCGAACTCACGGGGGCGGTATCCATGCTGCCGTTGGTTGACATCCTTTTTTCCTCTGCGGGAATCTTTCTGATCCTCATCTCCATCATTCATATCCTCCAGACGCAGATCAATATCCCCCCACCCACGGCGGAGATGGCAGTTGTTTGTGCAGACAACAGCCCGTATCTTTTCTTCACCCAGGCCGACCATCAGGGGATAGCGGTTTACAGCCATGAAGCTGCGCAGTTTATAGAGGCAAGACTCCGGCAGCGGGAAGATATTTTGCCCCTGCTGGTGGCCTTTGATGCGGAGGCATTCCATGAAAAAGACCGATTGATGAAGACCATCCGAGCGATCGGTAAAAAGCGTATGGAAAATGGGGAGCAGCGCATTCCCCCTCATGTGGAAACCATGCTGTGGCCTTTGGCAGAGTCCGGCGAGCTGCCCCCGATCATCTTGAAATGGCAAAAGGATGCCCCATATGGCCACCGAAGCCGATGACCCCCAGGGGCTGAACGCGATATCCGACGTCATCTCCAACCTTTTGGGGATACTCATCGTCGTGTTGCTTGTCACGAGCATTTCCATGGGCTACCAAGTGACAAAAAGTCTTGAATCAGCCGCCACAGAAGAGCCCGCACCGGTGGAATTCAGAGCAGCCCATCGTGAATGGTTTCCGCCCTTTAGTGCGTTTTACATCGTGGCCCATGATCAGATGGCAATATGGGATGTGACAGAGACCATTGATGCGTTAGAAGATCAATCAGCCGAAACCGCCTCAGCGATTCAAACAATAAGGATGCCCGGCGGTGTTTTTCGTTTTTCCGGTTTTGGCATAAACGGGGATATCGATTCCTATTACCTGGAGTATGAGGTGAACTGGGCGCATTTTAAAGAACAGAAGGATCTTTTTTATGACGAAGACCGGATCGATCTTTTTTTCCATGACGTTCAAAAGCTCTCTGAAATGCATACCGTCCCCTGTTTTTTCGTTTATCCATCGGGAATGGCTCTTTTTTCAAAAATTCATGCGCAGCTTGCCGCTACGGGGCTTCGATTTCGGATATCCACGATCCATGCCCGAAAGCCGATCATTATCTATCGCCACATGACCCAATTCAATGTGGATGAATATTATTACCAGTAGAAGCAGGGGGGGAATCCGGCAGTGGTGCAAATGATTCTCGGACTCTTTCTATCGGTGGCCATGGCCGCCGATTCTGCTCATGAACCGGACCGGGCCTTCTGGTTTGCGCCGCCGGTGATGATGGAAAGGAAAGCGCCGCCCATCCCCATCGAGACATGGTTGTCCGATCGTCAACAGATGAGCTACAAAGGCGTTTCCGGGAAAACAAAGGGAAGCATGGATCATATAAAACCTGCGGGAGACAACTATTTCATGCGTCATCCCGGGATGTTGGCTGATTTCATGCAAAAACGTCCGGATATCGTTCGGGTGTTTCAATTCGCGAGGATGTCAAACGATTACACCCATATGAAAAACCGGCTCCTGGCGCTGTCAGAAAGAAATGACCTGCCGCGGCTGATTCGATATCGGGCGTTCATTGGCCTTGGCAGGGCCGCTTTTCGCGTCCACCGGCAAGCGGAGCCCCGATACTTTGCGGAAAAAGGGCTGGAGCTGTACTCGGGATCTTCGCTGCCTTGGCTGTCGGACGCCTATTATCTGCTGTCGCTTTCAGATGAAGCTGAAAGATATGGTTCCGGCGCCTTGACGCATATCCGGAAAGCTTTGGAATTGGATGAATCTTTTATCGAGGCTCATTGGGTTAACGTCCGCCTGTCGGCTTCCGCACTTGGCCTGCGGAACATGGGGCGTGAACAGCGATTATCTCTATTGGACCGGCTGCTGACCAGCCTGGTCGCCATTACACAACTCACCCGGAATCGGCGGGATTTTTTCGAACTGGCTCAGGAACTTCAATCTCGGGGGCAATCAGCGTATGTTGATTTTGCCGCTGGCTTCTGTTTTTTTCATGCCGGGGATTATCTTCAAGCCAAACAACTTCTCAACCGTGTGGCCGCAATTCCGCCTGATGACCCTGCCCTGGGTCTGGTGGTCCGGAAGAGCCGATATTTCCTGGATGGTATGAATACGATGATTACTCCATGACGCCGGATGCCCATCATATCCTTGGCCTTTTGTGGTCAATCTCGTTGTTTCTCTGGCTGCGGCAAGAACGCGTTCCACAACCCCTCAAGGCCGGTCTATTTTATGCCGGAGGATTGTTGATCATCCTTTCCAGTGGCCTGCCATCCGATGTCACGGCTGCAGGATCTGCCCTTTTTGTCGTTCGTTCTCTCATCATGGCCTCGATTCCCATGAGCCTCGGGATGGTCATCTATGTCAGGGCTTTTGAATCTTCACCCCACCGCATCCCCTTTTTCCCTCTGTTTTATTCGGCCGTGGTCATGATCGCTTTTGTCTATTTGATCAACTGGACGATCCTTGCCGGTTTTCTTCGATGGATCTCTGTTCGATCCGTCTGGTTGGTGCTGTACATGGAATCCTTTATCCGGATGTCGGGACTTTGTCTTTCGGCATGGATGTGCGCCAGGGCGATGGGGCGCGAACAGAGCGGGGTTTACCCGGTCGTGGTCGTGATTTACTTGTCCGTATATATTTTTTTTCAGGGATTTCAAAGCGGTCCTCCCAGAGGCGTGTTGACCCTTTTCAGCTACAGTCTCGGCGCCATCATCGTGGGCATATGGGTGTTTAAAACACCGCCGCGTGTAGGGGGGCTTCGGCGCATAGCCCCTTTGCTCAGCGGCATGCTTCTGATTTTTTGTTCAGGTCTTCAGGCGGGATTGGATTTTTTCTTCCTGGCTGGCCGGCTGCAGAACCTGCATTTGTCCGTCATGGTTTTGGCGCTGATCCAACTGTGGATTTGGAAAGTCCGACAAGGTCCGGAAAGGCTTTTTGCATCAGGAATGGGCACTGATCATTCCTCCAGATAGCGCCAGATCCGGGGATTGATATTGTTGAATGTCTCCTGTGTGCGTTCATCTATCTGCTGGCTTGGGTAAGAGCCCACCAGGACCCGAAAGAGTCGGTCTTTTTCGGTACCATTGACAAAAAACGGGATGTTCCTGCTTCTAAGGTCTTCGATGATCTGATGATCGATTGCATGGATATCGCCGGTGATCTCCACTGAAAAGGAAAAAGCTTGCCGATCATGCTTTTCGATAAATCGGATGGCCTTGTCTTGAGCCCTGAAGGAGGCCACTTGCAGCCAGTATTCTCTTTCGGGCGATTTAGAGGGCGTCGGAGCCGGTGAAGCTGGGACCGGCTTTTCGGGTTCCGGAGTCTTTTTGCTGCCGACAGATACAACAGCCTTCCCGCCTCGACCCTTTATCAAATCAGATGTTTTAGAAATATATTGGGATAAATCCGGATTTTCGGACGCAATCGGATATGTCGGCCGGATGCCCTTCAAATCGTAAAATACGTGGGTCCCGATCTCCAAATGCCCTGTGGTCAGGATGAGGGCGGAGCCATCTGATAATTCGATCACATCCTGGGTCGTGCCTTTGCCGAAAGTGGTCTGGCCGATGGATGCGGCCCTCTGGTTATGGAGGAGGGCTGCGATAAACACCTCTGCGGCGCTTGCCGTATCCCCATCCTGCCAGATGTACAAAGAGGATTTCCGGCTGAGGGGAGGGGTTGAACTCTGGTAGGTCTTTTCCGTCTCCCGGTAATGAATGGTCAGCAGATGACGGTCTTTTTCCAGGAAAAGCATGGCAGCATCCAGTGCCGCATGCAGATCGCCGCCGGGATTTCCCCGCAAGTCCAGGATCAAGGACATGTCCCCATCCAATCCCTGGATGAGATATGACATCTGTCGCACCGTATCCGGGGTGAAAGAGATGATCTGAAGGCAGGGGATCTGTTGATGCCGTTTGAATACAATGGTTTTTGTGCGCACATCCCCGCGGACCACCTTCAGTGATCGTTGTTTCCCTTCATGCCCCTTCACGGTCAGGAGGACAGACGTGCCCTCTTCCCCCCGAATCCTGGATGACAGATAGTATAATGAACGCTGATGGATCGGTTGGCCATCCACTTCCAGCAGCACATCCCCTTTTTCCACTCCTGCGTTTTCAGCATTGCTTTCCGGATAGGGAATGCAGACCACTTCCCCCGATTTTTTCTGGTGAATCACCATTCCGATCCCTGAATACCGGCTCTTTTGAGCTTCTTTGAAAGCGGCGTACTCCTCCGGGGTAAGATAATCGGAATAAGGGTCCAGGTCTTTTAAATATGCCTTCAACGATCCTTTGACAATGGCTTCAGGAACCAGATTCTCTTTTGATCGACGTGTGATTTCATTGACCGCCTGGATATAGATGTCAACGACGCTGTCTGTTTTCAGCAAGAGATCGCTGAAGGCCTGAGACGGCTTGAAAAAAAACAGCAGCCCAACTAAGAGCATATAAAAATAAAGAGAATATCGTTGTTTTACAAATGGGTCCGGACGGTCCTTGCCGGCGCATGGTGGAATGATATCAGGCCCCGCTTTTATGCGGGGCGTTCCCACGCCATTGGCCGCTTTATTGAGTGGCATTTCTACTGTCTCTATTTTATATGGCAAAGATGGATTACTGAACCGGAAATCCCGAGGCTTCGGCCATGTTCAGCAGGAACTCCAGTTCCTTGTTAAGTTCTTTCATCTTGCGCTTCTGGGCGCTGCTCACCTCCTGCGTCTGCTGCATCTGGGCGCGAGCCTGCTGAATTTCCCTTTGCAACCCTCCTATCCTCTGTTGAATCTCTTTTTGTTCCTGCTGATTTTTATGAGTTTTCGTCTCATAGGACTGGATGCTCCTTTCCAGGTGCAAAAGACGGGCATCCAGATTTGCCAATTCCTTTTGGCTTTGCTCCAACGCGGCTGTCTGGACGTGCTTTTCTTCATTGAGTCGGTTTTTTTGATCCGTCAGTATGCGGCTTTTTTCTTCTGTCCTCTGGACCTGCTGCTCTCTATCTATGAGACGCTGATCCGCCTTACCTTTACTCCAAAAGATGCCGCCTTCTTTTGGATTTCCGGTTGTCGTACATCCGGTGAGTAAAAAAAGCGCCACAAGTAGTGCTGAGAGATGTTTGGCGTCCATGGTCGATCCCCCTTTTTGGATTTATGTGGGCAACTGATTCACGCTGCCGGCCAACTGCTGCGTCGTTCGATCCAGCTCCTGAACGCTCCTTTCCAGGCTGGCGACCTCCGTTTCCATTTGCTTGATTTTATTTCTGGATATTTCACTCTCATTTCGAGCTGACGCCAAAGCCTGTTTCTGGAGCGCCACTTCCGCCTGGGCTCTTTGTAGATTCTCTTGAGCCTGTTCATATATGGCGCGGACATTTTTCTCTCTTTTTTGGTAAGCTGCTGTTTTGCTTCTTTTCCTTTGGTGCTCTGTTTTGAGAGCCGAGACCTCCTGACGAATCGCGCGGATATTCTGCTCCAACTGCTCATTGTAAGTACGGGTTTGCGAATTGACGGCCTCGGCCTGGGCGATGCAGGCATCCAGCCACTCTTCCTTGTCGGCATATTTCTGTTTTTGATTTACCACATGGTTGCCGTAGAAGTATCCGCCGAGACCGCCGCCAGCGGCACCGATACCGGCGCCCGCAAGGGCACCCTTTTCACCATCTATCAGATAGCCAAGACCCGCCCCTAGGATCGCCCCTCCAGCAGCGCCAATTCCGGCTCCCTGCGCCTTGGTTTTGGTCTGATCATCCATAGTGGCGCATCCGGCCAGCCAAAACAGAACCAACAGACAGCAAATTCCCTTTTTCATAACAATGTCCTCCTTTTTTTCCAATCGGTTGATCATCCGTTTCATATCTTTTCCAGGTCGGATTTCAATGCTGCGTCGTCGATAGTCTGCCGCTCCATATACGTCTTATAATGGTGCTGCATCAGTTCTGAGACGCGGATGGCTTTAGCTGCCCCGTTTCGGGCCAGGAATTTCCGGTGATTTTCAAAAGCGATTTTTACGGTTTCCTTTTGGGATTTTTCCAGTTGTTCCAAGTTGTAAATGCAACTGGAGATACCGGTGTCGACATTTTCCTGAATGACCTCCACCTGTCGGGTGAATGCGTCTACATAGGCCGATCGGCCGTGTTTTTTAGCCGCTTCCAGGGCTTTTTCCTTGACGGGGAGGTCCTTCAGGAAGCTGCTCACCAGAAAAGCCGATTCCGTAAGACTCTTGATCGAGGAATAGGTGGAATCATACTCCGCCTTTTGCACAATGGAGCTGATATCGGAAAATGATTTTTTCAAAAGGGTCAATTCCACCGAGACCGGCTCTGAAACAGCCCCGGAGCCTGTCAGCATCTTTTCGAGTTTGTCCAGACTTTTGACGGCGTCCTCTAACTGATATTGCGTCTGGGTCACGACCACAGGGGTGCTGGTAGAGGGCGGCTTGGGCACGTTTCGCGTTGTTTTCTTATATTCTTCCCATCCGTCAGCGATTTCCGAATAGCCTTTTCGGGTGAAGACCTGAGAAGCAATGATCAAGCGAAAGCCGAGGGTGGGCTGACTGCTCGGCTTGAGATCGTCGCCATAGAAAGGGACCTCGTTTCGCAATGAGGATCGAATGTTTTTTTCCAGTGTGAAGAAATTGCCGCCCTTGAGGGTCAATCCCCCGGTGCGGCCCTGATAGTATTCGATATTGTACAGAGACGAGGTCATCTCCGAGACATTCCCGAGCATGTCATGGATCTTCAATGGGTTGGGTTTGAGAAGGCCGATCTCCTTGCATTTGCCATAGGAGGACTTCCGCCCCTCGAACCACTCATAACGGGCCAGGTTTTCCGATCCGTAGGGTGTTTTGGAAAAGAACTGAGTATCCACAGCGATTCCTCCCCGGGCCGCAAATTCCCATTCGAATTCTGTGGGAAGCCTCAGAAACCCAGGGGTCCCCTCGAAGGATGGCAACTGGCTGCGCGCCTTTTCATACAGCCAGAGGTTGTATTGATGAGTGAAATCCTGAACGTCGAAATAGGAGATGTTCCTGACCGGCATCTTCCCCTGTCGGGGGGATTGGGCGTTCATTACCAGGTCGAACTGCTGTTCCGTGACCTCGTATTTGCCCATGTAAAAGAGCCAATCGGGCTGACCATTGGGATTGGCCGCGACAAATGAGCCGCCGATGGTCACATCCGTGGGATATTCCTTGAAATTGTCGATATTGTCCCCGACCTTGAAGTTTTTCAATCCGAATGGGCCTCCGCCCACCCCCAGAAAAACGGGGCGAAATACCATCTCGCCACCGGACGGCATTGGCAGAACGAGATCCTCCGGAAGCGGCTGCGGGTTGTAGGGGTTGGCATGAACCAGATCGGAAAACAGCAATGCAAAAATGAAAAAAATCCAGAAACCATGGCGAAATATCATTTTCAACTCCCTCCGACGCGCCGATTCCGAATGGATCACTCGTCTCTCAATGCGTCCGCCGGATCTATGCGGGTTGCGCGAATGGCCGCGATGGTTGCGGCAATGGTCGATAAGATTAAGACAAACAACAGGACGCCCGCCACATGGAGGGCGGGAAGACGGCAGAAATCGACCCCTTCTTTCATGGGAAATCCGAGCATCTTTTCGGCATAGGATCGAAAGCCGGTGTTGATGAGTTCTGAAAAGGCCAGGAACAGAAGGTAGGAGCAGATGAACCCGCCCGTTCCGATCAAAACACCCTGATAAACCGGGAACCGGAACAGTTTTGATCCTGACAGGCCGATGAGCCGAAGAATACTGATCTCTTTTCTCTTTCGTTCCACAGAGGCGTAAAGACTGGCCACAAGGGAGGCCACGCTCCCGGCAATGGCCACCACTGCCAACAGCCAGAAGATTACCGACATGCCCCGGTCCAGATCCATCACCTTCTGGATGTCGGCTATCCGGGTGTTGACAGGAATCGACAGGGCTTCAAAATGCTTTCGAACCGCGTCCACATCGTAAATGGATCGGGCATACATCCGGAACCCGGCATATCCACGCCGGCCCAGCACAAACTGCCCGAGTGTTTCATCATACTCGATCTCTTTTTGTAAAAAAAGGTTCAATACGCCCCCCAGAACAGGAGGAACAAAAGCGGTCTTTTGATCCACCAACGGGTCGGCTGCGGCGATGACGGGGAAAACGAGGGTGCGATCCTCTGCCCTCAATCGAACTTGAAACGAACCGTTTGAGGCCTCAGCCATTTCCAAAGAGATCATGATCTTCAGGATTCCGGGTGGGGTATCTCCTGCATTCTCCCAAAAGGGAGATGGTTTCATTCCGATCTCCTCTGCGGTTTTTCGGTCATGGGTCAGGGCCTGAATGGATATGGGGGAGAGCAGCGCGCCCTTTTCATCGAGAAGTTCAGCGGAGACAGGCTCGATCACAGGAATCAAGACCGGCTCTCTTCCACGGAGACGGTTGCCGACGATGTCGATGGCGTTTTCCTCCACCGGTTTTCTCAGGGTGAACAAATGGTAAATCATATCATCTGAATCGATCCGAAAACCGGTTTTTTGAAACAACGTCTCCTTGTCCAACGGTTCAATCCTGGTAAACCCGGAACGATTGTAGACCCGAAACACTTCGGTCTTGGACAAGGCCTCGGGCAGGAGGACGATCAGGCCGTTGTAAACAGGGTAGGCTTTGGGAACTGCCCCCTCCCATCCGAATTCCGGCACGGCCCTGCCGTCTTTGAAATTCTCCACCGCTTCCAGAATCTCCAGACGTACATACATGTCCTTTAATGTGCCGGCCCGGGGCGAGAGAATCCCCGCCACTTTGAAGGTGGTTTTCCCGAATTCGTACTGGTTGTCGATGATGCGGCTGGCGGTGATCCCAAGCGCATCGCCCGCCTGGGCGCCGATGGCTTCTGCGGCATAATGGGACAGGACGCATTCCCCCGATCCGGGGATGGGAGCGCCGTTTTCCAGAAGCAGCGGATCATAGTCGTTCGTGGGCACGATGTTCAGTTGGTCCGAAGGGCCGCCCTCCACCACCTGAGCGTCGACTGACGCTGAGATCTGACGGGTCATGGGGACGATGAATTCGATGTCCAACTGCTCTCTGATGGCTTCAAACCAATCCTTTTCAAAAGACCGGCTGACCAGAGGACGGATCTCCCGGTACCGGGGATCCTCTTTCAGGTAGGATCGTCCCCAGTCGATGATGCCGTATTTCAAACCGAAAAGCAGCAGCAGAGGAGAAAGGACCGCCGTGATCGCCAGGATGATGCAAACGGTCAGAATCCACTCATGCTTCATGTCGGCAATACTCAGGCCCAACACCACATTGCCCTTTTTCCCTTTTTTCCCGGCCATGGTACTGTTTTCCGGCGGTGATCCTTTCATCAGCGCTCCATTTCAAAACAAAAGGAACGGGTGTGCTGCTCTTCAACCGGTTCTATCCGGAATGTGAACATCCGATCCACCACGTTTTCAACGAGTTTCAGGTCATGGGTCACCATCAAAAGGGTCACCCCGAGTTCCTGGGTCAGGGATTTGAACTGCTTCAAAATGTCGTCTGCGGTCAGTTTGTCCACCGCCGCGGTCGGCTCGTCGGCCAATACCACAAACGGTTTGTGGGCCAATGCCCTGGCAATGGCGGCACGTTGGCGTTGTCCGCCCGAGAGGTGCTGGGGTTTTTTATCCATATGCCCATCGATCCGGAGTTGAGAGACCACCTTGTTTACATAATCTTTGTAATCGACAAGCTCGTTGATGCGACAGGGCAGTTGGATGTTGTCCCGGACGTTTAGAAAAGGAAACAGGCCGCCGGTTTGCAGGACATAGCCGATGCTGGCCTTCCGGATGTCGGCGAGTTTCGATTCGCCTGCGCCCATGATGTCGACAGCCCCGCGCTTTCGGGGATCGAAAAAGAGAAAGTCCCGGCAGCGGGTAGGCTTCAAGACCAGTCCCAGCATGTCCAGAAGCGTGCTTTTCCCGCATCCGCTTTCGCCCACAATGGCAATAAATTGTCCCGGCTCTATGGAAAAACAAGGGATATGGAGTTCAAAACGATTCCCTCCTTTTTCTCTTATCTTCACGACGTCTTTCAGCCGATAGACAAAAGGCTCGCCATTCACTGACGCTTCTAAGGTCATGTCTTGGTTCCCCTACGGCCGCGGTGAATGAAAAAAGGGGGGCTCAAAGCCCCCCTTCCGAGATGGTTTACGGCAGCATATCCAGGCTCAAGGGGTAGACATGTTCATCAGGATCATCGCCCTTGTTCAACGCCACCCACCCTTTGGGGGTGTCATGGACATTGGTATAGTATTGAATCTTGGCATCGAGGTTATCCAGAAACGTCTGCTGCTGGTCGGGCCCCCAACTGTTCCAAAGATCGTCGCTCATGCTCATGATCTGGCTCTGATAGGGCAGGCCATCGAGGAATTCCGGAACCAGGCCGGTTTCCGCGAAAGTCTTGGCGATCTTGATTTTTTCAATGTCCCGCACGGAAAGACCTGAAACCGATTGAAGCTCGGAAAAAAACTTCTGGCCGCTCATCAATCCTTTGCTCCCGGCCTCCAACAGCTTCTGGAGCACCGTGGTCAGGGAATCCAACTGTCGTTTGTTCACCAGGGTCCGGACATCCAGGGATTGAATGGCCGGGTCGATCAGGTCTTTGTCCGTCACCCAGGCGACGATGTCCCTGGGCGCTTCCACCTTTCTCTGAGTGCCGATCCACTCCACCAGAGCGGCATAGCCAATATTTGTTATTGTTTCAGATACTTTTGACTCTTCTTGCACAAAATCCGAAACCGGTTCAGCCGAAGAAGGCTTCGACGGCAAAGAAGTGCTGGAAGCCTGGGCTGCTGCAGGAGCGGCAACAGATCCGGATTTGGCCTGTTTCATGAGGTCGACTAACTGTTCGGCAATTTTATTGGATACCATGGCAAAGGCATCCATGTTTTTTGAATCCACGCCAAAGTAGCCGGGTTTCCCCTGCATGCCCTTATTTTGGGAAAGGGTTTGGAACTGGGTTTCCGCTGTATCCCAGAACCCTTTGGCGTCCTTATCTTTGATGTGAACCGAGAAGATATAGAGTTTTTTGTCGTCTGCAAATGCCCGCAACGTCTCTTCGTTCTGTTTTGACAGATTCCACTTGTGCCCTGACCCATGTCCCGGGGCGTCACCCAGCAAGGTGATAAAATGAAGGGCTTCCTCTGTCCATTTCGTCTCACGCATGGCTTTGTCCATACCGGAGAAGACGTCTTCATCGTAGCCCTGGCTGCCGACTTTCACCACTTTGACTTCTTCCAGGGTCTTCTGGAACTCATCCACCTCCTGGAGCTGGGGGGTGAAATTTTTAGTGACGAATTCAATGCCTGGAATATCCAATGAATCCCGATATCCCCAGAGTCCGAATCGGACGCTTTTTTTGATCTCGGCGTCAGCGGTAATTGACTGGGATATTTCCTGAATCGTCTTGAGGGTGGCGTCGATATACGGCTGCATGCTCGCGGTCATGTCGACCACATAGACGATATCCATCTTCAATTTTTTCAAAGGGGCGGGGTCGCCGGTGCCTGTATCCGGATTCCTGAACGGGTGTGGTTCAGGCCCCGGACCTGGAGTCGGTTCAGCCGCTCTACCGCTTTTCGGCGCCGAGGCTAACTTCAGCAAGCGCCCCTCCCGCCCCTGAATCTGGATTTCAGTATGTTCCAGAATAGGCAGAAGATAAAATTGTTCGGTGATGTCAATAGCAGCTTCGGGTTCCATGGAGACGATTGGGAAATCAGGAGGAATCTCTTGGGATTTGATCGTCTCATAAAAGGCGAGGGCTTTTTTCTCCCGTTCCTCCGGCGGCATGTTGATCGTTTCCCGCAGAGGCTCGATTTCGCGGAACATCAAAACGGGCTTGCGCCCCATGGGGTGTTCGTAAGAAAGACACATGGTCTGTTTCCATTCCATAACGTCTTCTGCCTTCATCCATCCCAGAACATCCCCACGGTTATTTTTTCCCACCTCATACCATCCCTTGGCCTCGGTGTCCAAGATAGAGTGATCCGGACGGGTATAGACGAAATAATTCTGGAAGACCGGAACATTTTCTTCCACGATGACGCTGTTTTCATCGCGTTCTTTATAGATGTTCGACATGGGCCGAGCCAGAACTCGCAACGGCAGGAACTTTTTTCCCTCAATCTTCACCGGCACACGATTTTCTGGTTTCTCCTCCTGGGCAAAACCCGAGGGGAGGCAAAAAAACGAAAACAAAGCCAACAAGAGGAACGGCAACCACATTTTCTTTGGATGCATCATGCTTAGATCTCCTTTCAAGTCAAGCTGTATTGACGATGAATGATCCATACCCCAGCGGGGATGATTATGACTTAAATATATCCATAAGTCAATTGCGTCATCACAAAAATTTTTCAAGGGAGACATCGAACTGCTCCGCGAGCTTTTTGGCAACCCTCTTGCTGATGGCTCGGCTTCCCCGCTCCATGTTCGAGATGTTCTGGCGGGTCAGATTGCCCAGCCTATTTCCCAGCGCCTCCTGGGTGAGGCCGTGCATCTTGCGGTAGATGCGCAGGTTCTCCCCGGGAGTGATCTGTGATCGAATATCTCGATACCAGTCGCTCCGGGTGATTTCCACCAGCTCGTCATCCTCGTTTTCGATGATATCCATGTTCTCATACCGATCTTTCAGGTAGCAATCAGTTCGGGGGTGATCTCTCCTTCCATGTCGCAAATGTAACTTAATAATGGGTTACTTGTCAATAATTCCGATTGCAATCCGCCATATCCTTGATTTTTCATGATCCCGATTGACAGATCCGAGGCTTTTGGGGGATACTTTTAACTGTTTGCCGCATTTACGAAAGGAAGCGTTCTTTCATCCAAAGAGGAGGATCATCCATGAAAACCGGAAAATGTCCCAAATGCCAGTCTTTTGATGTCTATATCGGAACCGAAGTCTTCCCCAAATCAGGGCCTTTCGGCAGCAATACCATCCCTGTGAGCCTCACTTCCGTGGCTGCCCTCGATAACTACGTCTGCGGGGAGTGCGGTTATGTGGAGCGGTATGTTGCAGAGGAATCCAAGCTCAAGGAGATTAAAAGAAAGTGGGAGAAGACCAAGCCTTCGCCATCGGCTGCGGGCCCTGAGTAGGCAGGCAGTACGGGCATGGGCATGGCAAAAGGCGTTTTTCGGGTGCGGGGGCTGCGCCGGTTCGGCGGGATTACCAGGGTGCTGGTCCGCCACGGCTACGGGGATCTTGCGGAGCGGCTCTTTGCGAAAAAGGAGAGGAAGCTTGCCGAAGATCATGCGGAAAAGCTTTCCCTGGTCAGGACCGGCTTTCCCTCTCCGAGGCGCATCCGACTGATTTTAGAAGAGCTGGGCCCAAGTTTCATCAAGCTGGGCCAGCTCATGAGCGTTCGCGCGGACATGTTCCCGCCGGAATACATCGAAGAGTTCCGAAAGCTTCAGGACAGTGTTCCGCCCATCCCCTTCGAAGCGGTCAAAATGGGGATCGAATCGGCCATCGGACGCCCTTTGTCTGCGATCTTTGCCCAGTTTTCAGAAGAGGCGCTTGCGGCCGCATCGGTTGCCCAGGTGCATCGGGCCACCCTTTTCACCGGCGAGAAGGTGGCGGTCAAGGTGGTGCGACCCGGTATCGCGAAGAAGATCCGGGAGGACATCCGGCTGATGTATTATATCGGCGAGAAATTCGAGCGGATGTCGGAGGTGGCCCGGATACTCGGCATCATCAATCTGGTGGCCGAGTTCGAGCGGACAATTTTTAAAGAACTCGACATGCAGATCGAGGCCGGCAGCATCGAGAAGTTCGTCAACTACTTCGCGGACAGCCACGAGATCCAGATCCCCAAGGTCTATTGGGCATACACCACTAAATCGGTGCTGGTGATGGAGTTCATCGCGGGCATCAAGATGGATCAGGTGGAGGAGATCAAGGCTAACGGCATCGACCCCAAGGAGATCGCGCTCATCGGGCTCCGCTCCTTCTCCCGGCAGCTCATGGAGTTCGGCTATTTCCACGCGGACCCCCATCCCGGCAACACCATTGTCAAGTACAACGGAAGGGTGGGGCTGGTCGATTTCGGCATCACCGGCTTTCTGGACGAGACCATGATGACCCGGATCGCGAACATCTTTCTGGGCTTTGCCGAGCATGATTACGACATGGTCATGGATGCGCTCTGGGACATCGGTCTGCTGGATGAGGGGACCATGGATCTGGAAGCCTTTAGAACGGATCTCATGGATATCAGCGAGCCCTTCTATGGGCGATCTTTACAGACCATCTCGGTTCGGGATGTCTATGATCAGGTGATGCAGCTCGTGCTGAAATACCGCATACGGATGCCCCGGAACCTGATGCTGCTCTTCAAGACTTTCATTCAGACCGAGGGATTGGGCAAGATTCTGGGCAGCGACGCGAGCCTGCTGGAGGTGGCCCGGCCCTATGCAAAGAAGCTGATCCAGCGGGGATACGAGGCGCGAAAGGTCTTCAACAAGCTGAGCCGGGACGCGCGCACCCTGCGGCGCTACATGGAGCGGACCCCCAAATATCTCCATGACATCCTGCAGCAGGCCTCCAATGGCCAGACCCGGATGAACCTCAACCACAGCGGGATGGAGGATCTCCGGAACCAGTTCGAAAAAGGGGTCAACCGGTTCACGGTGGGGCTGGTGCTCTCGGCCTCCATTATGGCCGCATCATTGATATTGAACTCCTCCCAGAAGGTGATGGAGTTCTACTTCTATTTCATGGGACCCCAAAGCCTTTCTCTCACGGCACTGCTCGGGGTTTCCGGCTATGTGATCGCCACGATTCTGGGGCTCTGGCTGATTGTTTCCATTATTCGCTCCGGAAAGCTATAGCCGTCATGGATAATGCACAACTCAATGAGATTCTGTTGAAAGGGGAGGATTCCGCACACCAGTTCAAGGAGAGTTTTCAGAGCATCGACAACCTTGCTGTCGAGATCAGTGCATTTGCCAACAGCGACGGCGGAACCATCCTGGTGGGCGTTTCCGACAGCGGAGAGGTGAAGGGGATCGATTCGGAGAGGGTAAAAGGGCTCAACCAGTGGATCTCCAATGCCACCACCGCAAAGATCGACCCGCCGCTCTTTGTGCGCACCCATATTCTGCTGCATGGGGATCAACGGGTACTGGCCATCGAGGTGCCGAGAGGCCGGCACAAGCCCTACGCGGTCAATAAGAGCCAGTTCTGGGTCAAAAACGGAGCCGACAAACGCCGGGCTACGCGGGAGGAACTCTTCCGTCTGATGCAGTCTTCAAGACACCTTTTTGCCGATGAACTGGAGACCGAAGCGGGGCTTGAGGAATTGGACCGGGAGGCATTCGGAAAATATTATCAGCACTATTATGCAGAAGAGGTGGCAAGGGCCGGCATCGATATCCCGAAGCTGTTGAAGAATCTGAAACTGATGGGAGAAGAAGGTCTGACCCTGGCGGGCCTGCTCCTCTTCGGCAAGTCGCCCCAGCAGTACCGCCCCTATTTTTCGATCCGTGCCACCTATTTTGACGGCACAGAGGTCTCGGCCGGAGGCTTTCGGGACAAAGAGGAGATCGGGGGACAATTGATCCATCAGTTTCAAAAAGGGGCTTTCTTCATTACCCGAAATCTTCACCGGATCCAGAAGGGGGAGGATTTCAATATTCCCGGTGAGATCGAGGTTCCCGAGACGGCCATCTATGAAGCCATTTCCAATGCCATTGTCCACCGGGACTATTTCATTGCATCGCCGATCTTCATCCAGATGTTTACCGACAGGCTTGAAATCTCGAGCCCCGGAACCCTGCCGAACACCCTCACCCAGGAGAACATCCGGTTTGGAGTCCATATCGAGCGAAATCCGATCCTTCTCTCCATGCTGGAGCGGGACCCGGATTTCCGTTACACCGGCAGGGGAACCGGCATTCCCAGAATCCTGAAAGCCTGTCGAAAGGCCGACGTGGAGGTGGATCTGATCGATGATACCCTGCGGAGCCGGTTTACTGTTATCTTCAAACGGCCGCCGAGAAGGTGGAATTAGTTGATCCGGGCATTGGAAACCGCTTCGATTTCCTTAGCGCCCTCCAGAATCTTTTCCACAGGATAAAATAATAAGGATGACAAAAGCCTGCCAATGCTCCTCCAATCCGCGGCCAAGCTTTGATGAACTGGCCAGCCAGATCCGCGGCCAAGTCCATGCCGACCATCTCTGGGGCCAGATGCTCTCCACCGACGGCAGCATCTTCGAAATAGAGCCGGCGGCTGTCGTCTATCCGAAATCGACGGATGATGTGGTCAAAACGGTTGAGTTTGCCGGACCAAATGATCTTTCCATCCATCCCCGAGGCTCGGGCAGCGGCCTCTGCGGGTCGGCAGTCGGGCCCGGCATCATCATCGACTTTACCAAATACATGAACCGCCTGGTTCATCTGGATGAAGAGAACAAGACGTTCACCTGCCAGCCGGGATACCGCTTCGGCGAACTGGAGGAGCGGCTTTGGGATACGGGGCTCTTCTTTCCCCCTGACCCCTCCAGCGGCGAATATGCCTCCTTCGGCGGGATGTTCGGGACCAACGCGAGCGGGGCGCATTCGGTGAAATACGGCAATGTGGCCGACTATGTGCTCGATGCCGAAATCGTGCTTTCCAACGGGCAGATTGTCACACTTTCGGAAATCGAAAGAACGCCTTATGAAGCCCTGTCTCCGGAATTGAAGGAACTCTACGATCTTTATTCCGAGAATCGGGATCAAATCGAAAGGGCCTATCCCCCGGTGCGCTACAATGTGGCCGGATACAATCTCCGGGGAATGGTGCAGAAGGGGCGGCTCGATCTGCGGCGCCTCTTTGCCGGCGCGGAAGGAACCCTGGGCGTGGTCACGCGCCTGACCTTCCAGTTGATCGAGAAGCCGAAATATGACAGCCTGGTGGTGGCCTTCTTCGATGACATCATCGCTTCGGCAACCGCTGTGGGAAAGATCCTGCCCATGGGGCCGTCGGGCATCGAGATCATGGATCGGTCTCTGCTCGACCTGGCAAGGGAGAATGATCCGAGGCTGGCAGCGGAGATTCCCGCGGGGATCGACAATGTGATCCTTGTGGAATTCGACGGGGCCGAGCCTGATATTCCGGTTGAGCAGGCAAGATCCGTTCAGGCGCTTCTTTCAAGGGAAGGATTGACGCAACAGACTCATCTTGCCCTTACCCCCGGGGAAAAGGCGCGGTTCTGGGCAGTTCGCAGGGCCGCAGTTCCCATTCTCTATAAATTGAAGGGGCAGAAGAAAATCCTTGCCCTGATCGAAGACGCTGCCGTCCCCCCGGAGAGTCTGGTTCCCTATTTCAGGGGGATTTACGAGATCATGGCCCGCCACTCTGTCCACTTCGTCACCTACGGCCACATCGCAAAGGGGCTTCTTCACACCCGGCCCCTGCTCGATCTCAAAGATCAGGCGGATGTTGCAAAACTCAAAATCCTGGCAGACGAGGTCTATGAACTGGTTTCGGGGTTGAAGGGCTCAGTCTCCGGGGAGCACGGAGACGGACGGCTCCGAACGCCCTATATCGAGCACCGCTATCCCGAGATCTACGATCTTTTCGTTCGGGTGAAGACGATCTTCGATCCCGATTTCCGGTTCAATCCCGATATCAAGATCGGAAGCGATCCCGATTCGATGATGCACAATCTCCGCTACGGGGCTGAATATGAAAACCGTGATCCAGGGGAGTGCATGCTGCAATGGCCCGAAAATTTCTGCCGCGAGATCGAAAAGTGCCACGGCTGCTCCAAATGCACCACAGTTACGACGGCCACAAGGATGTGCCCGGTCTATAAGTTCACCCGGGATGAGACGGCCGCGCCCAAGGCCAAAGCCAATCTGCTGCGAGGGCTGATCAGCGGCCGCCTCGATGATGCCCAGCTCTATGAAAAGGCGCTGAAATCGGTGATGGATCGGTGTGTGGCCTGCGGCAGTTGCTACAAAGAGTGCCCTTCCAATGTCAATATCCCCAAGCTGGCAATGGAGGCAAAGGCGCGGTATGCGCGGCGGTTCGGCGTCAAGATTCGGGATCGGATGCTCTCCGATCCGGAGCTGGCCGGCAGAACGACCCGGAAGATCTCCCAATACCTGAAGCCGGTGATGGAAAACCGATTTGCCCGGAAGGCTGCTGACCGGCTGCTGGGAATATCGGAGCGACGGAGTCTGGCCCAATTTTCTCCGAAATCCCTTTTTGAACGGGTCAAGCCGCTGAACCTTCCGGAAAATCGGAAAGGATCGGAAAAGATTGAAAAGGAGCTGCCTGAAGATAAGCAGAGGATTGAAGTTCTCTATTTCTCCGGATGCTACGCGGGCTATATCCGGCCCGAGATCGGCGAGGCCGCGATCCGGGTATTGAATGGGATGGGTATGACTGTCCATCTGCCGGAGCAGGGCTGCTGCGGTCTTCCCATGATCGCAAAGGGGATGGCCGGAGAAGCCCGGACAAAGGTGCTGCGGAACCTCAGCCGATGGGGGGAAACCCTCAAAAAGGTCGATCATCTGGTTGTCACCTGCTCCTCCTGCGGGCTCTCCCTGATGCAGGAGTGGGGCTATCTCCTGGATCAAAAGCGAATCAGCACGGTTCGGGAGAAGCTCATCCACATCAGCCGCCTGGTGCTGGCGCATCAGGATCGGCTGAAAATTGAAAATTGTCGGATGAGTCTGGCCTATCACAACCCGTGCCACCTCAAGGTTCAGCCGGGGCCCGAAGCCTCTTTGGAGATGCTGAAGCTTTTTCCCGGGGTCAGGGCCACGGATCTCCACTCCCACTGCTGCGGCATGTCCGGGACATGGGGGCTCTGTTCCGAGCACTATGATCTGAGTCTTGCCATCGGAACGCCGATGATCGAAAAGCTGAACGATTCCGATGCGGAGTACGGCGTCACCGACTGCCCCACCTGCCGGATGCAGATGGAGGAATTGAGTCATAAACCGATCCTGCATCCCATCGAGGTCGCAGATCGTTGTATCGAAGGCAGATAGACCCGAAGAAAAACCACAATAGCAATAGAAGAGAAGAAAGCCATCATGAATACGACCATACAATCATCTTATCCACATCTCTTTTCACCGCTGGATCTGGGATTCACGACCCTGAAGAACCGGGTGCTCATGGGCTCCATGCATACGGGGCTGGAGGACCGGGCCAAGGACTATGAAAAGCTGGCCGCCTATTTTGCAGAACGTGCCAAGGGCGGGGTAGGGCTGATGGTGACGGGCGGCATCGCGCCGGGCCGGCTGGGTTGGCTTGCCCCATTCTCCTCGAAGCTGACGAATCAATGGGAGATCGGCCGCCACCGGATCGTCACTGATGCGGTTCATGGGGCCGAGGGAAAGATCTGTATGCAGATCCTCCATGCGGGCCGCTACGGATACCATCCCTTCTGCGTGGCGCCCTCGAGAATCAAATCCCCCATCTCCCCGTTTACGCCCTGGGCTCTGAGCGACCGCGGGGTAAAAGGCCAGATCCGGGCTTTTGTCAAAAGCGCCCGGCTGGCCCGGGAGGCCGGATATGACGGCGTGGAGGTGATGGGCTCCGAAGGGTATTTCATCAACGAGTTCACGGTTCCCAGAACCAACCGGAGAAAGGATAACTGGGGCGGCGATGCTGAAAAGCGGATGCGCCTGCCGGTCGAGATCATTTCTGGGGTTCGGGAGGCTGTGGGAGAGGATTTCATCATCATCTACCGCCTCTCCATGATCGACCTGGT
>JAABSP010000124.1 GCA_011390345.1 Desulfobacteraceae bacterium | reverse complement strand
GGGAGCGGGGAAGTCGCCATCTGCCGGAGTTCACCCTTCTGGAATGGTACTTTGCCGGCGGCGGCTATATGGAGATGATGGAAGAGTGTGAGGCATTGATTCTATCGATTGCCGATGCCCTGGGACAGGGTGAGATCCTCCATTATCAGGGGCAGAAGATCCGGTTGAACGCGCCGTGGTCACGGATGACGGTGCGGGAGGCTTTTTTAAGATATACCGACACCACCGCGGATGCCGCGATGGCTGCCGGAGATTTCGATCAGCGGATCGGGTTGGAGATCGAGCCGAATCTGGGCTTCCAGCAACCCCTTTTTCTCTATGATTATCCGGCAGAGGCCGGGGCACTGGCCCGAAAAAAACCGGATGACCCGTCCGTTGCCGAACGGTTAGAACTCTACATTGCGGGGCTGGAGATCTGCAATGCCTTTACGGAGCTGACCGATCCCGCAGAACAGGAGATTCGATTCCGGAAAGAGGCCGATATCCGGAGGGCAAGGGGCCGGGAAGCCTATCCCTGGCCCGATCGATTTTTAACGGCCCTTTCCCGGATGCCCCCTTCCACCGGCAATGCTCTGGGCATCGACCGGCTCGTGATGCTATTTGCCGACACCCCAGCCATCGACGATGTGGTGGGTTTCACTCCGGAGGAACTGTAGCCTGCGCCTTTCCCATTCCTCTCTCCGCTTTCGCCCTACCCCTTTTTCCTCGTCAGCCGAAACGGCAGGTTGTGCCGCTGCCGCTTCTCATACTTCCAGGAGTGGAGCTTTTCCATGTAGATATCGGCAGTTATTTTAGGATCAAGATTGAGAAACTGAGCGTAGCTCTTGACGAATCCCTTTACATAGACTTCGGGCGGAAGGGCTTCAAACTCCTCATTTTCCAGGTCTTCCAAGGTCTTAATCCGGATTTTGGTCTCCCGGTAGATCTCTTCTAAATTCACCCCAAGACGCTCCCGGACCTCTTTTAAGGTCTGTCCGGTGAAATCGGCCGCTTCAGCAGAATCCTTTTCCGGGGTCTTGGAGAGGATCTCCGGGCCATCCGCTTCCGTATCCGCAGGAACATTCCCGGCTTCGATTCGTCCCTCTGTTTCTTCTTGGGGATGCTCTATATTTTTATCTTCCTCAACGCTCATCAACCATCCGTCTCCTGACCCGCGGCAGAGAACTGCGGGCGTTGTCGTTTTTTTTAGATACCCTTTTTCCCATCCTATATACGCCCAACAGGCCATCGGATACAAGAGAATAGTGCGCCATGCCCAAAAAATCAGCCGGAGAAGGCGGCCGATACGATCGTCTTTGCCTCCTGTTGAATCTGGCGGAGATGCTCTTCTCCTTTGAAGCTTTCGGTATAGATCTTATAGACATCCTCGGTTCCGGAAGGGCGTGCAGCAAACCAGCCGTTTTGGGCCGTCACCTTCAGCCCGCCGATGGGGGCCCCGTTTCCGGGGGCATGGGTGAGCCTCTCCAGGATCGGCTCACCAGCCAGGGATTCGGCCTTCACCCGATCCGGCGAGAGGTTTTTCAGGGCATTCTTCTGCTCCGGGGTTGCTGGCGCATCGAGCCGTTCATAGATCGGGCTTCCGAACTGCTCCGTCAATTTACGGTACAGGATGCCGGGATCATCTCCGGTCTTTGCCGTAATTTCGGCCGCCAGAAGATCCAAGATGATCCCGTCTTTGTCCGTGGTCCAGACCGTGCCGTCCTTCCGGAGAAAAGAGGCCCCCGCGCTCTCCTCTCCGCCAAAGCCGCAGGTTCCGTTCAAGAGCCCATCCACGAACCATTTGAATCCGACCGGAACCTCCAAAAGCTTCCGGTTCAGGTGATGGGCCACCTTGTCGATCATGGCGCTGCTCACCAGGGTCTTTCCGACTGCGGCCTCCTTTGGCCAGTCGGGCCGGTTGTCGAAAAGATAGAGAATCGCGACCCCAAGGTAATGGTTCGGGTTCATCAGTCCCACGCTCGGGGTAACGATCCCGTGCCGGTCCGCATCCGCGTCGTTGCCGAACGCGATGTCGTATTTATCCTTCAAATCGATCAGGCTGGCCATTGCATAGGGGGAGGAGCAGTCCATACGGATTTTGCCGTCCTTGTCCACCGTCATGAAGGAGAAGGTCGGGTCCACTGCCGGATTGACAAGGTCGATATCGAGGCCGTAATGCTCCGCGATCGGCTCCCAATAGGCGACGCAGGAGCCGCCCATGGGATCGACGCCGATTCGAATCTTTTCCCCGGCAATGGCTTCGACATCGATGACATTTTTCAAATCGGCCACATAGGGGCGCACATAGTCGTACAATTCGATGAATTCCGAATGAAGCGCCTTTTCCAATGGCATCCGCCGGACCTGCTGTAGTCCATTTTCCATGATCTCGTTTGCCCGGTTTTCGATCCACCGGGTAATCTCCGTATCGGCAGGCCCTCCGGTGGTCGGGTTGTACTTGATCCCGCCATCCTCGGGCGGATTGTGGGACGGGGTGATGACGATGCCGTCGGACAGGCCGCTGTCGCGGTTTCGGTTGTAAGTGAGTATGGCATGGGAGATGACCGGCGTCGGGGTATAACCATCCCCCTGTTGAATCAGGGTATGCACCCCATTGCCTGCCAGCACCTCGACGGCAGTTCTGTGGCTCGGCTCCGAAAGGGCATGGGTATCCTTTCCCATAAAAAGAGGGCCCTGGATCTTGTTCGTCTTCCGATACTCGCAGATCGCCTGTGTGGTGGCAAGAATGTGGGCTTCATTGAAGCTGTTTTTGAAAGCGGAGCCCCGATGTCCGGATGTGCCGAAGGCGACCCGTTGAAAAGGATCGGAGGTTTCGGGTCTGCCGGTATAATAAGCGCTGACCAGTTGCGGGATATTGACGAGAATAGAACGGGGTGCGGGTTTGCCGGCCAATTCATGCAGCGACATCAGTAAACCTCCTTGGTACTTGATCGATTGTTAGCGGTTACAGCCATCACTTTTAAGGATACCATATTCGGGCCTATGATGAAAAAGGGAAACCAAAATACCTCGCCTTTCCAAAGATTATACAGCATTTGCCGTATGGTCTCCAAAGGGGAAAGGCCCTAAGATAAAGCAGAAAGAAAGGAGTGAAATCATCATGTTTGTCTTCTTTTCCAACAGACTCGGATGTCTGGGTTCCATCGCCGTCTCCATTGTGTTGACGGTGGTGCTGATGCTCTTCTTTGGAATCCTTTAAAAAAACAATCAATAATGATGAGGAGGTCTCAAATGCCGGTACGGAATGCAAACGCGGAATGGAAGGGAAAGCTTCAGGACGGTCGCGGAATTATGAAGCTGGGCAGCGGCGCTTTCAAAGGGGAGTACTCCTTTAAGACCCGCTTCGAGGATAAGCCCGGAACCAACCCGGAGGAGCTGATCGCCGCGGCCCATGCCGGCTGCTTCTCCATGGCGCTTTCCCTGTTTCTGGAAAAGGCCGGATATACCGCGGAATCGATCAAAACCGATGCCAAGGTTCATATCGAGCAGGTCGGCGAGGGCTTCAAGATCACCCGGATCGATCTGACCACCGAGGGCCAGGTTCCGGGGATCGATGCGGCCGGGTTTGAGGAACAGGCGCAGACCGCAAAGGAGGAGTGTCCGGTCTCCCAGGCCCTGGCCGGAACCGAGATCACCCTTCAGGCGAAGCTCGTTACCTGATCAACCCCCTCGACGGGTCCTGAGGGAACGATCGCCCCCCGAAAGTCCCCAAGGATTCTGGCATAAAAGGAAAGGTACTGGCGGGCCAGCCATTCCGCGGCCTCTTTTCGGCTCCTCTTTTTGGCGGCCTGCCCTCTTTCCAAAGCGATCGGCACAACCGCGTTGAACTCTCCGTATTGAACCTTCAGCGCAGAGAGAATCGCCTTTGTGGGTGCGGTGACACAGTTTGCCGAAAGCAGCCCCCGAATCACGGCCTTTCGATACCGCTCCCAATGGTTCTTCTTCCGCGGCTTCATCCCGGCCCCAGATTCGGTGTGGGGGCAGTGATGCCCCACCAGCAGAATCGGCGCATTCCAGGGAAGTGCAGCATGGACATAACCGTTCAGGTGGATCAGATCCGGCAGCGTCATCACCTCGAGATTGAGCAGCCATTGCCCCGCCAAATCCTGATCCTTCAGAGAAAATGCCTCCCAATCCTGCTTGAAATGGCTCTCATAGACCTCAACATTCTTCCATCTCCGGATGTTTGAGCGCTGCCGGTTATTCAGATTCCCGCCGAAAGTCGCCAGAACCACTTCCACCCCAAAGACGTCCAGCGCGGATACCAGCTCCCGGACATAGCGCCAGATATTCTCCTCAACCCCGGCCGTCATCAAAACCTTTCGGACCTCTAACACCACTTTTTTCATCTCTCCCCCTTTGATTGCATTCCATTATATCGAATTGAATCGACCATTGTCATCTTCTTTTATTCAGGAGGCGGAGACAATAGAATCCTTTCCCCATTTTGAAATACGGTTTTCCGTATCCGGCAAAGGTCCTGGAAATTTTTCTACTCGATCTGTGAAGGGAATATAAGGGTAACACCCCATTTACGCATACCCTTCCTTTCCCATACGATATTCCCATATGGAAGAGATGGAAAAAAAGAAATGTTTTTCAGTTTTCGACTCGAATATAGATATTGAATTCCGGTAAGGAGGTGATGGGCCACAGACGATCGGCAAAAAAGTTGATTTCAAACTGATTCCAATCCCAAAAAACGGCAAGGAGGAGACCCATGAGAAAAGTAAGCCTGACGGTGATCGCACTGTCGATAATTGCTCTGGCCGCGTGGCTGGCGGTTCCGGGGGCAGCATTTGCCCAGGACTATGGCACCGCCTATGAGTATGAGCCCGGAGAAGGGGTGCATGAGGAGGAGTGGTACGATCCCAGCGACTGGTTCGACAACGATGAAGCCATCGACTATGAGAACGACTGGTACGACTATACCTACAACTATCCCGAAACCTACACCTATGATTACGACTACGTCTATCCGGGAGAGGATATTAACCCCTACAGCGATCTCGACTACGGCTGGCACTATGACTATTACAGCGAAAGGTGGTTTGATGAAAATGACGAATTCGATGTCTGGTACGACTAATCCTCTTAAACCAAAGAAAATTTCAAAACAGTTGTCCATTAAAATCCGTTCAAACCATCTGCAATAAAAGGAGAGGATCATGAAGAAACTGACAAACGCGATGATCCGGTATCATCTCATCACCATCGGCGCGGTCTTTGCCGCTGCCCTGACGCTCGTGCTCTGTGCGCCTGCATCAGCTCAGGATTACAGAGATAATGGCCGGTCTTTCACTCAGGATGACTCGGGCTACGATTACAACTACAGAGAAAGAACCGGCGGCAGCAGATCCTCCCGCTATTCTCCCAGGGATCAAAAATCTTCGTCCGGCAGGGAGTATGATTACAACTATGATCGTGCTGCAGACGATGATTATGACTGGCGCTATCGGGAGAATTACGGCGGCAGCAGAGAAGGGCGTTATATGCCGAACGGCCAGAGAAGAGGATCGGAGCCGGGAACCTACTCCCGCCAGGGAATGGGCGCAGATGATGATTATGACTGGCGCTATCGGGAGAGATCCGGCGGCAGCAGAGAGCAGCGCTATATGCCCCGCGGGGATCAGCGCCAGGGACAGGGAGAGCAGGAGGAATGGAGCTTCTTTGACGGGGAACAGGACCGCAGAGGTCAAATGACGCGTCGGGGATATACCGGCGGCAGCAGAGACCAGCGCTATTCCCCCCGTCAGGAAAGCTATGACAGCACCCAAAGAGCTTACAATTATCAGTCCGCAGGGGATAGAACCGGCGGCAGCAGAGATCAGCGCTATACCCCCCGCCAGGAAAGCTATGACCGCACCCAAAGAGATTACGACTATCAGTCCGCAAGAGAGAGAACAGGCGGCAGCAGATCTTCCCGCTTCTCTCCGGAACAGCAGGGGCAGTGGCAGTTGACCCCCGAGGGTTGGGTCCGGATCGGGTATGACCTGGATGGCGACGGAAATTTCGATACCTATGAATACATCTCCTATTATGATCTGCAGAAGGCCCGGGAGGGTTCCCAGCAGAGAAGAAACGCCCAGAGAGGCGAAAGGGATTTCAGCAGAGCCTATTTCGATGTTGGCCAGGCCCAGGGGCAGGATCGGAGCCGGAATCAACAGCAGGCCCAGCGCATGAATCAGCAGCAGGATCGGAGCCAGAATCAGCAGCAGGCCCAGCGCCAGAATCAGCAGCAGGATCGGAGCCGGAGTCAGGAACTGAGTCTGAATCAGTCCCGGCAGGCGTCCGATCGGTGGAAGTTCGATCGGATCCAGGGAACCATCAAAGAGATGAATACCGTGGATCTAACGGGAATGGATGAATCCCATTCAGTGGCAAGGCTCGAACTGGATAATGGCCGGATGGCGAAAGTCGATCTGGGGCCCAAACGAAAAGTGGAGGAATCTAACTTCAAAAAAGGGGATGACATCACTATTTTCGGAAGCTCGGGGCGGATCAATGACAAGCCCATGCTGATGGCACACTGGATCGAATACGACAACAAGGTCGTCTCCATCCGGCGTCCCCAGGATCGGAACATGCGCCGATACAATGCCGAGGTGGTCAAGACCAAGGAGACCAATGTCAGAGACAGCGGCAACCTTCTCATGGCCCGGGTGAAATTCGAAGACGGCCGGACCACCATCGTCAACCTGGGACCCTCCGATACCCTCAAGGCTTACAACGTCAAGCCGGGTGTGAAGATCGACATGCTGACCCGCCCTGTCAACATCGACGGCAAAAGAGCCCTTGTTGCCGAGCAGTTGGAGATCGGAGACAAGGTGGTTGACATTGATTGGGAAAAGGTCAAAAACCTACCCAAAAAGAAGTAGTTCCACAGCGGAATAGAGCTTCATCTGCGATCCCGCGGATCTGATCTCTGATTGGCCGTATGATCGGAATAGCAGACAGGGATCGATGAAGCCACCAGATCGATAGGGCGCGCCGAGATGAAAATTCTTTGACGCGCCCTTTATTTTCCCGCAATGCTTCTAAAGCCGAATTCTTTTATAACGGCAGCGATCTCTCCCGGTAACACCGTAGTTCCTGATGCAAAAATAGGGTCTTTTCCCCACTTTCCATTCCTTTACAGCAAGATTATCTTTGAAAGATGAAAAGATTCATTTTCGTTTTCGACACCCGATGGGATGTTCGAGCGGAAGAAATAAGGGGAGAGAATATCTCTTCCGAACCGTCAGCAAAAGGAGTGAAACCATGAGAAAAAATGTTCGCAGACTGACCAAGAGCCTGATCTTCGCCTCCGCCCTGGTTATCGGGCTTTCCTTTTCCGCGGCAGCCGAAGATGATGATTTCAACCGCAGATATACAAGCCCGGATCAGGAAAGGTCCTATGATTACAACTACCGGGAAAATACCGGCGGAGAGAGAGATCATCGGTACATGCCGAACCGGGAATACCAGAACAGAGGCATGAACAGAGAGAATCGCGACTACCGCGGCTATTATGATGAGCGGGATGACTATGATTACAACTACCGGGAGAATACCGGCGGCAGCATGGATAACCGGTATATGCCGCGGGATGAGCGGCGCGGCCATAGAATGGATCGCCGCATGATGGATCGGAACATGGATCGCGGTTATTACGATGAGCCGGACGACTATGATTACAACTACCGGGAAAATACCGGCGGTTCCCGAGATTCCAGATTCGGCCCCGAGGAGAGGCAGTAATCCGGCAGAAATCTGCAGAGAGGCTATTTTTAAGAAGGCCGGTAGAACGAAGATTCTTTGAATAGCCTGAAAAACCAGGTAAACGAATCGTTGCCTTCCAAAATGAAAAAGGGCGTATGGGAAATCTTTCCCATACGCCCTTTTCAGCGACAGATAATCCTCAGATCTCTCTCATCTACACCACCGCATCATCAAAGACCGGATAGGGCCATACCGCACGAATACGGGTCCCCTTCCCGGGCTCGGAACGGATCTCGAATTTCCCCCCGGAAAGTTCTGTCCGCTCGCTCATGGTTCCCAGACCCATTCCGCCGAGGGTCAGGCTGCTCGCCTTTTCCACAGGCACATCCGCCACTTCAAAACCTTTCCCATTGTCCTCGATGGTCAAAATCATGCTGTTTTCAGTCTTCCGGAATTTGAGATCCGCACGGTCCGCCCCGCTGTATTTGAAAATGTTGTGGAAAGCCTCCTGAACGATTCGGAAGATCACGATCTTGAGCACATCGGGAATATCCTCTTCATCCACATCCACATGCTTCTCCACCCGGATCTGTTCATGTTTATCTGTGAACTCCCGACGGAGCCAGTCGATGGCCGTTATCACCCCGAGATCATCCAGGATCGAAGGCCGCAGATCGGCCATGATCCGCCGGGATTCTTCGATAGTTCCCTGGATCATGGAGATCACCGGATCAAAGGCATCCAGGGGCAGCTCCCCCTTCTTTGCCTCCCTTGCAATATTTTCCAGAACATATTTGATCGCGCTGAGGGAAGAGCCTATGCTGTCATGCAGCTCGATGGAGATTCTTCTCCGCTCCTCTTCCTGCACCTTGATCAGTCTGGAGGAGAAATATTTCAACTGCCGGCGGGAGTGGCGCAGGTCGTCTTTGGCCTTTTTGTGGATTATGGCGTAGCGGATGGTCCGCTCCAGCATCGGGGCATTGAGCTGATCCTTGGAGAGAAAATCCGAAGCGCCGGCCTCTGCGGCCTGCACATCCAGGTCGTAGCTGCCGTGGCCCGTCAGCAGAATGATGGGTGCGGTGCATCCCTGTTCGATAAAGCTTTTCAACAGGCTCAGCCCGTCCCGGCCCCCGAGCTGGTAGTCGAGGATATAGACATCATGGAACCCTCGTTTCAGTTCATCGAGCGCGGCCTCTCCGGTCTGCACCCAGTCGAGGGTGAAGGAGGGATTGGAGATCTTCGACAGCATGATCCGAACCAGTGTATAATCATCCTCGTCATCCTCCACCAGAAGCACCCGGATGGCGTCGGGTCTCTCATCAAGTATACTCATACTCGCTCTCCTGCAAAGATATTCCCATGTTTACTCATTATCCCTGGGCAGGATGACGATCTCGAACCAGTACTGCCGGATGACCTGCAGCACCGAAATCAGATCGTCGAAGGTGACCGGCTTGGTGATGTAGGAGCTGGCCCCGATATCATAGGAGCGGATGATGTCCTCCTCCAGCTTCGATGTGGTGAGCACCACCACCGGGATCTTCTTCAGTTTCGGGTCCGCCTTGATCTCCGCAAGCACCTCCCGGCCGTCCTTCTTCGGCATGTTGAGATCGAGCAGGATAATCCCGGGCCGGGGGAATTTCTCCACATCGGTATATTCCCCGCGGTTGTAGAGATAATCGAGCAGTTCCTCGCCATCCATCACAAAATAGATATGATTGAGCAGCCGGCTCTGTTCAAAGCCCCGCTGCATCAGAATTCTGTCATCCGGATCATCCTCGGCCACCACAATGGAAATGGGCGTCTTGTTTTCCTCTGTCATTTATTCTCTTTCTGTCTGGCTGTGGTCACTCTTCTCCTTTACCCGGGGTGACAGAGTCGATGGGAACGGAAAGACCCTGCTCCTGTCGCTTGGGCAGCCGGATGATAAAGGTCGATCCCGATTGAGGGCGGCTTTGGGCCGTGATGGTTCCGTTGTGACGCTCCACGATCTTCCGGCAGATGGCAAGCCCCATGCCGGTTCCCTCGTATTCGCTCCGGCCGTGGAGCCGCTGAAACGGCGAGAAGATCCGATCGACGTACTTCTCGTCAAAACCGATGCCGTTGTCCCCCACCCGAATCTCGCAGGGGCCCTCTTCCCCCTCGCTCTCCCTCCCCTCGATACCGATCTTTGGCCTGTCCGATTCGTTGAACTTCAGACCATTGCCTATAAGATTCTGAAAAATCTGCATCATCTGGGCCGGATCGGCCTCGATTTCCGGCAGGTTCTTCCATTCCACATGGGCTCCGGTCTCCTCTATGCGCATCTCCAGGTTGGAGACTGCCTCCCGGACAATCTCTTCCATATCGACCCGGGAGAATGGCTGCCCTTTGGTCGTCACCCGGGAATAGCTGAGCAGCGCATCGATCAGGGTCCGCATTCGGGTTGCCGCGCTCTGCATCCGCTGTAGATAATCATTTCCATCCTCCCCAAGCTCCTTTTCATGCTGAACTCGAAGCAGATCCCCGAAGGCCTGGATCTTCCGCAGCGGCTCCTGGAGATCATGGGAGGCAACAAAGGCAAAGTCCTGAAGCTCCCGATTGCTCCATTCCAGTTGGGTGGCATAGGCCTTCAGGGCCTGCTCCACCTGGATCCGCCAACTGATGTCGATGCCGATGCCGATTCTGGAGCCGTCCGAGAGCTTTGCGTTGGCCCAGGAGGTATGAAGGGTGTTGCCGTTTCGATCCGCAACGGTAAAATCACGCCATCCGGGCTCGGCATTTTGCATGAATCGGATGGCATGTTTCCGATACTCCGGATCCGGATAGAGCATGGCCATCAGATCCTTGCCCTTGGCATCCTCGGAGGACCATCCCAGAAGATTTTCAAACTCCCGGTTGATGATCCGGATCTCGTCATCCGCGTCATAGAAACAGACCATCACCGGGATGTTGTCCACGATCTTCTGGAGCAGCTCCCGCTGTCGATCCAGGGCATCCTCAATCTCTTTGCGCTCTTCGATCTCCCGCATGAGCTGCTCGTTGAGAAAAACCAGCTCCCGGGTCCTATCCTCCACCTGTTCCTCCACGCTCTGCCGGGCTTCGATGTGCTGCATCCCCAGAGAGGCGAGCAGAGCCAGCTCCGAGATAAGGATTTCGTCCTCTGCGGTAAATTCTCCCTCCTTCTTGTCCGATACCATGATCAAACCCTTTGCATTTCCCTCCCGATCCAGAAGGCTCGCCCCGAGAAGGCCCCGCAGGGGCGCGTGCCCCGGGGGGAGGCCCCACCAGGAGGCGTGGGATTCGAGTTCACCATGAGTCAGTCGGAGGGTCCGCTCTTTGCTGATAAGATCGAGATAGACGCCGCCCCTTTCCACCTTGAAGATCCTGCCGGGCGGACAGGGGGAGGTTTTCGAGGATCGGGATGTAGCACCAACCTCAAAGGCACCCTCCACATAGCCGTGGCCCGATGTGCCGAGATTTGCCCCCGTGATCTCCCGGGCCGCGTCCACCATCTTCTGCAAAAGCCCCTGCATGGTCGTTGCGGAAAGGACATCTCCGGAGATCCGGACAAGCTGTTCCAAACGCATGGCCAGATCCTCGGCCCTCTCCCGCTCCCGCTCAATCTTCGCCTCCCGGACATTGATCTCCAGAGCCATCCGATTCAGGGCATGGGCCAGGGTTTCCAGTTCGGCCACACCGTCGATTTCAATGGGATCGATCTTCTCTCTTTTTCCCAGTGCAAATGCCTGTTTTCGCAGCCGGATCAGCGGTTCCGTCAGCTTTCGGGAGAAGAAGAGCGCGGCGGCAAAGGCCAGCAGAACCACAAACCCGAAGAGCATTCCGTGGGAGAGGAGGTCGAGGAAGATGGGCCCGACAATCTCTTCATGGGGCCGGCCCGCCAGAGCGACCCAGCCGAATGCTGAAACCGGTACAAACGCGGTGACCATATCCGTGATCTCATTGAATTTCTCGATGGTCGTCATGACCTCTTTGCCCTCAAATGCTCCTTGGATCACCGGAAATTCCTCTATCAGACGCCGCTTTTCCAGCAGCCACGGATAGCCGGGATACCCGAAAAGCGCAACGCCATTCCGATCCAGGACATGTACCATTCCTTTTCCCGTTCTGTCGATGGCCATGATTTTATCCATCTGAACGGCAAAGATGCCCACCACCATAACGCCTAGCAGCTCGCCTTCACTGTTGAAGATCCCCCGATTGATGGTGAAGATCAGCCGGTTGGAGGTTCGGGAGAAGATGAGATTGCTGACAGACCAGTCCGCGCCGTTCAGGATCTTCTGGAAATAGTTCCGATCCCTGATATTGACACCGACAAACCCTTCGAGGCTGGAATAGATGACCCGGCCGCTGGGCTCGGCCCATGAAAAGCTTGAAGCAAGGCCATACTCCTCTTTGCTCTGCACCAGAAGCTCGTTGATCAATTCCGGGGAAGCGTTTTGGGTGATCGCGATTCCGATAGCAAGTTCCTGATGGAGAACATCCTGAACAAAGCCTTCAAACCGTTTGGCAACGGCCTTTGCCAGCTCGAGGTTTGCGGTAAATTCACTGCTCCGCTCATCCCGATATCTGGCAAAAAAGATCACCATCTGCATGAAAAAGATAGCGGCAAAAACGGCAACAAGAATTAAAAAAAAGCGGTTTTGGATGGTATCTTTGAAGTTGAACCGAATCTCATCAGCCGCGGATGCGGCTTCTTCGCTCTTCGGCTCCTGCTTTTTCGGACCATTGATATTCATCGCTATATTATCGATCAAATCCTGTTCTATCTCAAGGAGTTTTCAGCTCTTGTGCAGCCTTTTCTTTCCCTCGATTTTTAAGAGGTCTATTATCCTTATCAGAATCGAACCCTGCGGCACATGGGGTAAATGGTGTATTCTTGCCCGATTCCAACCCTATTTTTGCCGAAGAGAAGTAAAGTTCTTTTTGGGCAAAAATACATAAATCACCCTATTTATTCTTTCCCCTTCATCGGGCTATAAAAGATATTCAACGACAGGGTTTGGATCATTCCGATTTCAAACGATTTCAATTTATTCAAAAAGGAGGTGCATGTATGGGTGCTGCACGAGGAGAAGTTTACAAATGCGAATCTTGCGGAAACGTGGTCTATGTGATGGAAGGCGGCGCAGGAGATCTGGTCTGCTGCGGCGAAGATATGCGGCTGCTCTCCAAGGATGAGGCGGCCGGCTACAGCCCCGGGGATCTTCCCAAGCCCGGCTCTCCCTGAATTTAAAGATTGGATTGAAAAAAAGAGCGGGGCCGAACCTGAACCGGTGGTTCCGCCGGTTTTTCAAGGCCCCGCTGCCCCCTTTTTTACCTG
>JAABSP010000123.1 GCA_011390345.1 Desulfobacteraceae bacterium | reverse complement strand
GTGGCTCACCCAGAGGATCGCGGGCCGCTTCTCGTTCCGGTAATCGCCTAAAAAATCCTCTACCCGCGCACCGCTTTCCGCATCGAGATTCGCGGTCGGCTCATCCAGCAGCAGCACACTGGGGCCGTTGGCCAGCATACGGATCAGGGAGAGGCGCTGCCGCTCGCCGCTGGAAAGCCTTGCGATCTGCCAGTCGAAGACATCCGGGGGAAATCCGAGACGCTCCAGTCCTTTCCATCCGTTCCGTGAAATATGCGGCTCCACCGTGTCGAACCACCATGCGCTCTCCGCAGGCAGCAGCCCCACCCGCTTTCGCCATTCCGGGGGCGGGATCTTTCCGGAATCGACGCCATCCAGCAGCACCCGCCCTTCATGAGGGTCCATATCGGCAACGGCCCTTAAAAAAAGGCTCTTCCCGATGCCGGACGCGCCGGTGATGCCGACGCACTCCCCCTGCGCCACCTCCAGATTCAGGGGGCCGATATCCTGAAACCGGAGGTCTTCGATCTTCAGCAAGGGGCAGCTTTCCTATGGCTTCGGGCCCGGAGGATCACCATCAGCACCGAGATCGCGGCCGGGGTCATGCCGTCGATCCGGGAGGCCTGCCCCAGGGATGCGGGCCGCACCGCCTCGAGCTTCTCCTTCAACTCGTTGGAGAGGCCATGCACCCCGCGGTAGTCGAAGCTTTCCGGCAGCTTTATCCGCTCCAGGTTTCTGAATTTTTCGATCTCATCGGTCTGCCGGCGGATGTAGCCCTCGTATTTGATCTCGATCTCCACCTGCCGGGAGACCTTTTCATCCACCCGCGACGGGGCCGGAGCCAGTCTTTCCACAGCACCGTAGTCGAGCTGTGCCCGCTTCAGGAGCTGATCCATAGGGGCCGCCTCCTTGATGCGCGGAGTTCCCCGCTCTTCCAGATACGCGTTGACCCCCTCCGTGGACCGAACCATGCTCTTTTTCAGCCGCCCGATCTCGGCTGCGATCATCTCCTTCCGCTCCCGCACCTCCCGGATCGCATCGGCCGGGATCAACCCCAGCTCATGGCCGATCTCCATCAGGCGAAGGTCCGCGTTGTCCTCTCTCAGCATCAGCCGGTATTCCGCGCGGGAGGTGAACATCCGGTATGGCTCCTTGGTTCCCTTGGTGACGAGATCGTCGATCATCACCCCGATGTAGGCTTCAGAGCGGTTCAATATAAAGGGTGGCCGCTTCCGGACCCGGCAGGCCGCGTTGATCCCTGCCCACAAGCCCTGAGCCCCGGCCTCCTCATATCCGGAAGTCCCGTTGATCTGCCCCGCAAGATAGAGCCCCTGCACCCGCTTGGTCTCCAGAGTCGGCTTCAACTGAAACGGATCGACATAATCATACTCGATGGCATATGCGGGCCGCATGATCTCGGCCGATTCCAGCCCCTTTACCGAGCGGACCACCGCCATCTGAATCGCCAGGGGAAGGCTGTTGCCAAGACCGCTTGCGTAGATCTCGTCCGTGTCGAGCCCCTCGGGTTCTAAAATCACATGGTGGCGCTCCCGCTGAGGGAATTTTACGATCTTGTCCTCAAACGAGGGGCAGTAGCGTGCAGAGACGCCTTTGATGACCCCGCCGTAGAGGGCAGAGTGCTTCAGGTTCTCCCGGATCAGTTCGTGAGTCCGCTGATTGGTATAGCCCATGAAACTGGGGAGATTCGGACATTCCACCCTTTTGCTGAAAAAGGAGAAGGGTCTCGGCTCCGGATCGGACGTGCCGGCTTGGAATGCGGAAAAGTCGATGCTCGATTTTTTCAGCCGGGGCGGGGTCCCGGTCTTCATCCGGCCCAGGGTGAAGCCCAGCTCCCGGAGATGCTCCGGAAGGCTGTATGCGGCAAACTCCCCTGCTCTTCCGGCCCTGAAGGAGCGGAGGCCGATGTGGATCAGGCCGCTCAGAAAGGTTCCGGTGGCGATGACCACAGCTTCTGCGCCATATTCGTAGCCGGTCCCATCCACCACGCCGGCGATCCGATCCCCCTCCACCAGAAGCCGCTCCACCATCGCCTGCTTCAGATCGAGGTTCGGTTGCCGCTCGATCACCCCCTTCATGGCCCGGTGGTACAGGTTCTTGTCGTTCTGGGTTCTGGAGGAGTGAACCGCAGGCCCTTTTTTGGTGTTCAAGGTTTTGTACTGGATGGCCGACCTATCCGTGATCTTTGCCATCTCGCCGCCCAGCGCGTCGATCTCCTTTACGAGCTGCCCCTTGGCCATTCCGCCGATGGAGGGGCTGCAGGGCATGGCCGCGACCTTGTCCAGGTCGATGGCGAATATCAGGGTCTTGCATCCCATGCGGGCAGCGGCCAGTGCGGCCTCACAGCCGGCATGGCCCGCGCCCACAACGATGACATCATATTTTTGAAAGGATCGGCCTGATTCCAGCGGCTCCGCTCTTCTTTCAATTCTTATCACAATTTTAATACCAGTCTTCCAGCACCAGCCCCTCAATCCGGGAAAATTCCCGGAGATTGTGTGTCACAAGGATTGCCTGATGGGCCATAGCAGTGCCGGCAATCATGATGTCGAAAGGCCCGATCGGTACCCCCCTCTTTTCAAGATCCGCCCGGATACGAGCAGCCCATTGTGCCTCTTTTTCGCTGAAAGGAATAATGGACGAAGCAGCCATCATCCGGCGAAGCTGCCTGCGTCTTTTGTTTGGTGTCGAGAAAGCGCATCAGAACGGTTCTCGGGGAACATCTCCGCCCGCAGTATCCCGAATCTCTTCCAACTGCGGAAAATCCGGCCAAGCGCCGGCCAGTTCCCGAACCGATGCCGGCCATTGTTCGGCTGTTTTCTCTTCGATCAGCCGCGCGATCCATTTGCTGACCGTCAGGTTCGATGCCTTTGCCGAAGCCTGGATTTTCCGCTCTGTCTCATCGTTTAAATCAATTGTAATTCGCCCCATTGTTATTATCCCTCCGGCTTTATGCCCACTAAGCACATTGAGATATGATATTGATATTGGCCAACCCTGTCAATAAAATCATGGACGGCCAGGCCTCTTTTCATCCACCACATTCATCCGCTCCCGGAGGGAAAAAGGCGATTCGGATCTTCTTTGCCTTTCAACCCGATGCCACCCTGTGATAAAAGGTTGAAAAGGCCGCCGGAGCCGGTGCGCCGTTGAAAACCGAAAACAAGGAGAACTCGACAAAAAAAGATGGCCAGGGGGAAAGATCAATGGCAGCTTTTTGGCCGGCCATTAAGAACGGCTAACAAAACTATTGACAATTCGGGGAAAGATGTGGCAAAGATCGTAATCGAATGAGCGGACGTTCGGATTTTTCCGGGCGAACGCAGCAGAGGATCTGATCTCTTCCTTATGGGAAGCAGCAAATCGATATCAAGGGAAAAACCATCAACCGGAGGTAGCGTATGTCTTTAGTCGATTTTTACAAAGAGGCCATGGAACTGAACACGATTCAGGATATGGGAAAACGGGAAACCGCTGCAAAGGATTTCTTTCAGCGGCTGAACACAGCCGATATGCCGGCGAAGTTCAACTGGGCAGCCGAAGTCTTTGAAGAGCTGCATGTCAAAGAGCGCGGCGATCAGCCGGCGCTGATCTGGACAGATCTGGCCACCGACGCCGAGCGGCAGTTCACCTATAAAGAGTTTGCCGCAAACGGGAACAGGTTTTTGAACTTTGTCCGGAAGAACAACGTGCAGAAAGGGGACAACATGTACATGCTGACCCCCATCGTTCCCGAGACCTGGTTTGCCTCCTTTGCCGGGCTCAAGGGCGGCCTTGTCTCGGTTCCCACGGCCATGAGCATGACCGAAAGGGAGATCCAGTTCCGGTTTGAAGCCTACAAGCCCGATGTGATCATCGCGGACGAGAGCCTTGCTGACCTGGTGGACCAGGCCCTGGCAAAGGCCGACTGCACCCCCAAGGCCAAGATCATTCTGGGGCAGAAGCCCGGATGGCTCTCCTATTCCGAGATCGACGCGGAAGCGGCCGACGCGGAAGCGGCCGATGTTGGCAAGGATGACGTACTCTTCTGCTTCTTCACCTCCGGAACCACCGGACTGCCCAAGCGGGTGGGCCACAGCGCGGTCTCCTACCCCGTAGGACATCTCTCCACCGCTATCGTCCAGGGGCTCGAGCCCGGAAATATCCACCATAACCTGAGCGCGCCCGGATGGGCAAAGTGGGCATGGAGCAGCTTCTTTGCCCCGCTGAACCTCGGCGCAACCGCGACCGGCTTTGCCTTTGGCGCGCTGGATATCAAAAAATACCTCTCCGCGGTCTCCAAATACAAGATCAATTCCTTCTGCGCGCCGCCCACCGCATGGCGGGCATTTGTGGGGCTGGATCTGAGCCAGTACGACCTCAAGGCTGTGAAGTACTCCCTGAGCGCAGGGGAGCCTCTCAATCCGGAAGTGATCGAGAAATGGAAGAGAGCCACCCAGACCGAGATCCGGGATTTCTACGGACAGACCGAGTCCACCACCATGATCGGCAACCCGCCCTGGATGGAAGGGAAGATGCGGTTCGGCTCCTTTGGCTATCCCTCCCCGATGTATGACGCGATCCTCACCGATGATGACGGCAAAGAGATCACCGAGCCCAATGAGACCGGCCACATCACAATCCGCCTGAACAACTGGAGAGCCATCGGCCTTTTCCAGGAGTATATCGACGACCCGGAGAAGACGAAGAACGCGTTCCAGAACAACATGTACTTCACCGGCGACAAGGCCTTTTTCGATGCGGACGGATACTGGTGGTTCGTGGGTCGTTCCGACGACGTGATCAAGTCCTCCGACTTTCGCGTGGGCCCCTTCGAGGTGGAGAGCGCCCTGGTGGAGCATCCCGCGGTCATGGAATCGGCCGTGGTGGGAACCCCGGACCCGAAGCGGTATCAGCTCGTCAAAGCCTACGTCATTCTGGCCGAGGGGTACGAGCCCTCCAGGGATCTGGCACTGGAGCTGTTCCAGCATACCATCCAGGCGCTGGCCAAGTTCAAGATCCCCAGGATCATCGAATTCGTGGAGGAGCTGCCCAAGACCATCAGCGGCAAGATCAGGCGGGTGGAGCTGCGGGAATCGGAAGAGAAGAAGGGCAAAGATGCCGGTGCTTCGTCCAACGAGTACTTCTATCATCAGTTCCCGGAGCTGAGTTCAAAGAATAAGTAATCCCTCAAGATCCCCTGATGCATGTTCGGAAGAGATCAGGGGATCGACAGTATCTCCCATTCGAACAGGGGCTGTGAAGGTTTGCAGCCCCTGTTCTCTTTCCAGCGTCGGATCTTCTTTCCCTTTCGACCCGTTTCCATCTGTGATAAAAAGTGGAAAAGGCCGCCGGCCCCCGGTGCGCCGGTCGGAAATCTTCGACAGCTATTTGATGAAAAGGATCTGATGTACCGGATGGATGGAAACGAGAATCTGGCCCGGGAGATCATCCGGTATTTTCTGGATGATGCCCCACAGCAGATGGCGGACATGCGGGAACAAGTCGCTGAATTGCAGCATCTGTTTCCGTTTTACGGTTTTGGTTTCGATTCGTTGCCGGAGGAGTGCGAAAATTCCTTTTTCGCACTCCTCTACAGAATTATAGCGACTTACAGGAGTTTTGCACGAAAAATTTAGTTTCCGGAGACGCTTCGAAGAAGAATCAAAGCATCCGCCGAGGTTGCTCTTGGTTATGGTTCAGGTTCCGCAGCCCGACCTTCACATCGATGCAGTCCAGCAGGATTTTCACTTTTTCCTCGAATATGCTTCAAAAGAATGCGGCTATTCCGTTCCTGAGAAAACCCTCTACTCCTGGGTGACGCAGCGGACATAGTTGTAGATGCGGATCACATCGCCCTGGGGGCCCCGGCCGATTTCGATATCTTCCGGATCACCGGTTTTCAGGCTGCTGCGCTGGGCACCCGCGCCATGCACATCCGAAAGAAAATATTCGCCCGAATCGTCTTTGATATGGCCGAATGCCTCTCCGAAGGCCAAATATACCGCGAAGTAATCGGGGCCGTCCTTGTGTGTCGTTCCGGTCCAGTAGAAGGGATAGTTCATGGTGTCATCCTCCACGGTGATTTGGGTGACATCGAAAACCGGATCGATCGCGGCCGAACCCGTGGCATCGGGCGAGCGGCTGTAATCGACTATGCTCTGGAGTTCATGAGCATTGGGAAGGCGCCAGTCGCTTCTGCCGGCAAATGTGAGGCTTTCGCAGAAATCGAGCGCCTCCACCCAGTCCAGGGAGCCGTCGCTGTAGGCATAGCCGGCCAGCTCATCCGCGAATCCAAAATCACCGCTGTCCACCTTCATCCAGCGCAGGCCCGTGGCTTGATCCGTTATGGTGTCATCGCCGTTGTCTGTAAAATCATTACGGCCGTAATCGGTGCTGCCCCTGACCCATCGGGCATAGTATTCGTTCCTGCCCGTATCAATGGATTTGGGATACCCCTTGATCCGTCCGTCCGCCAGATTGAGGCCGAAAAAAACCTCCTGCTCCCCAAAGTCCGTATCGATCATGACCGTACTCGTATATTCGGTGGACGAGATATATTGGGCATCGATAAAGCGGCCCGTGGAGGGGTATTCGAATTCAAAGTAATCGGTGTCGATATAGGGAACGGCATCGGACGGAGCGGTCGCCGAAGAGGGGTCCCCGGTTCCGGTGGCGCCGGAAAAGTCGATCAGGGTGTAGAGTTCCTTGATGGTGGGAACCCGCCAGTCCGTATAGCCGGCCGTGGTATCTGAGGCCGCGTCGGCCGCGGCATCGGCCCAGACCACCTGTTTGAAGTTCTTCTGCCACATCAGGCCGGTGACATTGTCCGTAATCGTATCGTCGCTGTTGTCGGTATAGTTCGGCGGCAAATGCGCGTACTGGGCGTCCTGGCCGTAATAGGTCTCCCCCGGAGAGGGACAGGTGATCGACTCGCTCGTTGTCCCGTAGCAGTTCGTCTGTCCGGTATCGGGGATGGGATAGGTCAGGGTTTCTGATACCGCGCACGAGGCATCGGCCGAACAGGCGCTGTCTGCGCAGTCGGTCTGGCCGCTGCAGTCGTTGTCAATGCCGTCGGCGCAATTTTCCGAAGCACCCGGATGGATATCCGCAGCGGCATCATTGCAGTCTCCGGAAAGGGCGATCAGATCGGATGCGTTGAAATGGCCCGCGGGCTGTGTATCGGAAGAGAGGAAGTTTCCGTCGGAATAGCCGTCTCCGTCGCTGTCTTTGTACCAAGTGACCGAACAGAGGGTATCCTCGCCGCTGCAGTCGTTGTCAATGCCGTCGCCGCAGATATCTGTGGCCCCGGGATGGATATCCGCATTGGTGTCGTCGCAGTCCGTATTGTCGGCAATATAGCCCGCTGGCTGTGACTCGGCCTGGATGGAAAACGCGGAATTTCCGTAGCCGTCGTCGTCATTGTCCTGATACCAGGCCGTCAGGACAGGGGTTTCATCCGAATTCTGAGCATCGTCCGGGCCGGCATCATCGTCGCTGTCGCCGCCGCAGCCCGGCAGCCCCGAAAGGAATGCCAAAAGAGCAACGATCAAAAAAACCGTGCGGAATGGCTTGAATCGCTTTGTTCGCTTTTTCATGTTTCGCCTCCTTGGTTTCGAGTTGCAATACTTATATCATAACAGACTTGCTTCCTGGGGTTCCCCATCCGGCGATGGTTTTGAAGCTGACGGTATAGGTTTCAACGCCCAAAGCTGATGTCGAAGATGCGCCGGGACGCCCCTTCCAGATCCATGTTTGCCAGTACGGCCTTCGAGGCTTCCAGAAGTGCATCCACTTCCCGGGCATGGCGCTGGGTTTGCTGCAGCGAATCTTTCAGCTCCTGCCGGCTCTTCTCCAGAGCCTTTTCCGCGCGGCGCCGGTCCCTGACCTGCCGGTTAAAGGTCAGCAGCCTGGCCATATCCAGCGGCTTGGTTTCGAAACCGACCACCCGCGGCCGCCGGACCGCCTCGGTCGCAGTCTGCAAAGTCCCGTAGCCGGTGATGATGATCACATCCGCATCCGTGTATAGAGAAAGCTTCTCCTGCAGTTGCAGCCCATCCATGTCCGGAAGCCTGAAATCCAGAAGGATGAGATCAAATGCCCCTGCCCGGCAGCGGGAAATTGCCTCTTCCCCGTCAAATGCAGCCGCCGCGAAATACCCTTTCCTGCGCAGGATTTCCACAAGATTGTCCGCCAGATCCCGGTTGTCGTCCACCACGAGAATCTTCATCTCTTTATCCATTCGACACCTCCTCTTTTCTCGACATCTCGAAATCTGCCTCGACAAAGACCTCTAACACAGAAATTGGGGCAAAACCAAGGGTTTATATCATAATATCAGTGGGAACGCGGATATAGATATAGCGTTCATTTTCAATAAAGCAGAGAATTGTGGAGAAATTGCGGAGAAAAGATGGAATTGTTGCAGAGATTCGTTTCTTTCTTTTAATAAAGAGACAAATCCTTTATACTCAACCACAGATTTAAACTTTGGAATGGAGAGAGAGGTTGTTGAAGGTTAAGCTGATCCATAAATTTTTCTTCTCTTTTCTGGCCGTATCCCTGCTGATTGTGCTCCTCTTCATCGGAGCGGTTCAGTATTTCGCGTATCGCAACTTTCCGGAATACGTCTCCCGGGCCGAGTTGAAGAAGCTGAATCATCTGACGGCTGCGCTGGAGGAGGCGTATCAGGAGGCCGGCGGATGGGAGGATTTTCTGCGTAATGGCCAACGATGGCCCGAATTGGTCCATGTTAATCTGCCCATTGATCATGGTTTTTTCTCAAACAGATTGCCGCAGGAAAGAGAAAACCGGCTTGATCCCGGAACCGAGTCGCCCCCGCAACAGCCCTTCATCGATACCATGCAGATCGGCCCCGCCATCACCCTTTTCGATGTTAAAAAAACCCCTTTGACAGGCACTGCAACTTCCGCGGAAGGATATTCGTTCCGAGAGATCCGGGTGGACGGCATCGCTGTGGGAGGATCTCCACCAGCTCTCCCTGGCCGATTCCCAGGATCTGCAGATGGAACTGGAACCGGTGCGGCCCGTTCCGGTTCTGGAGAAAATTCTTCGGACATTTGCGATGCGCTTTGAAGAGCAGATGATCGAGATCGAAGCGGAAGATTGGGGAATTCGTGGATGGGGAGGTGATCCTTTCGGTGTATGGGTGGGGTATAAGCTCGGGTGAAGGTGTTATTCAGTTTGACTCTTTGGCTGTTATGCCTTAATAAGGAACAGGAAAAGTGGGACCATCAAAATTACAATTCTGTCTGACCCCAACATTGGATAATGAGGAGATATACAATAATGGTCAAAATCACCAATGTAAATTTATTGGAGAATTACAAACTCGAAGTGGCTTTTGATGACGGTGTCTGCGGCGAGGTGGATCTTTCCGATTATGTCGGAAAAGGAGTGTTCGCTTTATGGCTTGATCCGCATTTCTTTGAACAGGTTCGGATCGGTTCAGTAGGCGAACTGGTCTGGGGGGATAAAATCGATCTCTGCCCGGATTCCATATACCTGAAAGTAATCGGAAAGAATCCTGAAGAGGTGTTTCCCGCACTGCATCCGGAGTCCATGTATGCCTGAAATCAGCCGTTTTTTCGGTATCGTCATCAAAATGTTCTTCGATGACCACAACCCGCCCCATTTTCATGCGGAGTACAGCGGAGATGTCGCTCTGATCGACATCCGGAATCTATCCGTCTTTTCGGGACACCTGCCGCCCCGGGTGCGGGGATTCGTCATCGAATGGGCAACGATCCATCAGCAGGAACTCTTTCAAAACTGGGAGAGGGCGCAAAGATTGCAGGAACTTTTGGAAATTGATCCGCTTTCATAAATTGGGTGGTGGATAAAAATTCTTTTGTCTTAAAACAGTCCCATCTTCTATTGACATATGGTTCATTACGTTCTATAGAGGACAAAAATGGAGTATGATTTAGATTTTTGAAATCATTTTTAAACAGCGGAGAGGAAATGGTGATGCCATTGGTAATATAAAGCCCCTGTCGGACATTTTGTCTGACCGGGGTTTTATGTTTTTTTCGGGATAAAGCCAAACCCGCAGCAATGCGGGGACGGAAAGCTACGGGTCTTTTGGAGACAGCCGGGCTGCCTTGTGGAAAAGAGGCAGTTCGGCTATTTTTTTTGCTTTTACGTTGAAAGGAGGTTTTCATGGTTTCACGCGGTCGTTTCAGTTTTCTTGCTGTATCTTGGTTTATGATTTTCTTCTGGTATTTTTCGACCGGTAATGTTGCCAATGCACAAGTTTTTATTGAAGGCCAGGTTTTATCTTCGGACAATCAACCCATCGCGAATTTCGATGTCAATGCTTTTTCTGGAAAATGTCATCAGGGGCATGTAACAGGATACCGAACAGATGAAACCGGTAATTATTCTTTGGAAGTTCCCGATGGAACCTATTATCTGATTGCCAATCCATCGCCGGAGACGAGCGGCATTTATGTCCAGGAATGGTATACGCCGGACGGTGGAACATTGGACTGTGGTTCCGCTCAGTCCGTCGATTCCGGTTCGACCGGCATCGATTTTCAAATTGAAACGGGAGAGACCATCACCGGCAAGGTCACGGATACCAGTGGGAATCCGTTGCAAGGAGTATGCATCGGTATCAATCTCGATCCCGCATGTGGAGGTCAGAATATCGGCGGTACGCAAACCGATGCCAATGGAGATTATCAGTTGAACGTGCCCCAGGGAAGCCAAGTCTATCTCCACGTCGATCCAAATTGTGCAGGATTAATCTATGTGGGTGGTTTTTATACCGGAACCGATGTTTCTCAGGATTGCAATTTAGCACAGGCTGTCAATGCTGGTTCAACCGGTGTCAATATTCAACTTGAATCAGCAGAGACCATTACCGGAAAGGTCTCGGATACCAGTGGAAATCCGCTGCAGGGTGTATGTGTAAACGCGAATACTGCCCCAGTATGTGGTGGGACATATGCGGGTGGTTCACAAACAGATGCCAATGGAAATTACCAGTTGATTGTTCCACAGGGAAGCCAAATCTATATCAATGTTGATCCAAATTGTTCAGGGCTGAATTATTTGTGGGAATTCTATGATGGCACCGATGGAACGCAGGACTGCAACCAAGCACAATCCGTCAATCCCGGTGCAATCGGTATCGATTTTGTGCTTGAATCAGCGGAGACCATCACCGGCAATGTCACAGATGCTGAGGGAAATCCTCTCCAAAATGTATGCGTCAATACCAATGCAGAAACTGCCTGCGGCGGACCACCACTCGGAGGCACAAATACCGATGCCAATGGCGCTTATCAATTGAACGTGCCGCAGGGAAGCCTGGTCTTTGTCAGCGTCGATCCCAACTGTGCGGAGCTGAATTATATGTGGGAATTCTATGATGGCGGCGATGGAACACGGGATTGCAATTCGGCGCAGGGAGTTAATTCCGGTGCAACCGGTATCGATTTTGTGGTTCAACCGGGTGCATTGATTACAGGGCAAATCACCGACACCGATGGCAATCCCATGCAAAATGTCTGCGTCAATGCACTTTCTCCAGATGACTGGAGTTGGATCAACAGTGGCCACTCCGATGAAAACGGCAATTATTCCATCGTCATACAACCGGGCGAGTATCGGATCTGCACGGATGTCTCCTGTGGAGACAACAATCCTCCATCAGATTTCGAAGACAATTGCTGGAACTACAGCCAGCCGCTGACCGTCTGCCAGCCGGGTCAGCAGATTCCTGGAATCGATATTTCTCTGCGGGATGACTACGGAAGGATCTTCGGAACGGTAACCGCCGAAAACGGAGATCCACTGCCCGGGGTTTACATCGATGCTTTCCGATCTCAGTGCTGGAACGGCTGGACAGAGGTTGTCGAGACAGATCAGAACGGCAACTTTGAGATGTTCGTTCCGCCGGGAACTTATTTTCTAAGTACCGACGTATCCAGGGATAATCCACGGTTTTATATCAATGAGTGGTGGACAGGTTCAGGCGGTACAGGCCAATGTGATGCTGCGGGAGAAGTAGAAGTCGCAGCGGACGGAAATGCGGAGGCGAGTTTCTTCCTCGCCCAAGGATTTCGGATCGAAGGTGTGGTCAAACTGGCCCATGAATCCGACGGCAGCCAGAAAACCTATATTGATATCTATCTGGATAAGTTTCCGGGAAATCTGCCCGATGATATCGATTCCATCACGGTTACCGGCCCCCCCAACGGAGAAGTCCTGTATACAAAGGCGGATCTGCCTTATGAATCGCCGGGAGAGTTTTTCCTCTCCGTAGATGGTCAGCCCGAGTTGGGCGATTATTTCTTCACTGTCAAAAGCGGTCCTTATACGGCTGAGTACACCAATTCCCAAACCGAAAGCGTCCTGCTGCCCCTTCCGGACACGACCACTTTCATTCCCCAAGCCGGCACCACGCACCAGAGCCTGACTTTCTCATGGAATCCTGTCGAAGTTACCGGAAAAACCATCTATTACCGATTTCGGATCAAGGATATGGATGACAATACGGTGTACCAGACCTCGAGGCGGGAAGGGATGACCAGCCACACGGTTCCGGCCGGAAGGCTCCAGCCCGGTCAGACATATAAATGGCGGGTGCGGGCCAGTGATAACGATAACTGGGTAAAAGTCCAAACCTCTTCTTACAGCGAATACATTACCTTTACGCTGGAAAAACCCGGAGGCGATTTCAACGGTGATTATGAGGTCGATCTGGAAGATGTGATCGAGGGGTTGAAAATTCTGGCAGGTGTGCCGATGTGCGGCCACCCCTATGAGGAATATGTGGCACGAATTGGAAAAATCACCTTGGCGGATGTCCTTTATGCGGTTCAAACGGTTGCAGGTATCCGATAATCGGATGTTGGACTTCTGTTAAAAATCCGCAGAGAAAGAGATCGGAGCGTTCAGAGGGGGGAGAGCATTCATTCGATTTGTTCAGTTTTTGGTATGGGCATCGAATGAAGGATGGGCTCTCCCCCTTTAAATCATTCAGAAGGATATCATTCCTCATCCAGCACAACCCCACGCCGCTCCAGCAAACTCCC
>JAABSP010000181.1 GCA_011390345.1 Desulfobacteraceae bacterium | reverse complement strand
GCCAGGATGATCTCTCGGTTACTCGAATCCCTCCCCTTTTTATGCCTTCTCTGGCAGAGCATTTTCGCATTTGCTATGGCTGACAAAACAGACCGCAGGGAGATCGACGCGCCCTGCTGTTCGACCATTTCCGCAAGGATTGCAAAGCGGATTTCGATAAACCGCATCTCCCCGGAAGGGGCACTTGACAGGATGCGGAGACTGTTATATCTATATAGTTCCCCTGCCGTGTTCGTGATTGGAAGACGTTCTTTGTCCCAACGCTTTTAACAACGGGGGCCTTCGCTCGTCTTGGTGTGCAGGTTCTGCTCGTACAGAAAAGCCTAAAGAGATGATAAGGCGCCCACTTTGAACTTTCGGTTCAAAGACCTTACCAACACGGCACTCAGGTGGGGGATCTTCTCCTTACCGATCCATGATCCGTCGATGCGTATCGCCACCCCTTTTACGCTCTTCTCACCCCATTTCATCTCATAGATCCTGCTGATCTTTCAGCGGACTCAAAATTTTGGAAATCCTTCCGAAGCTCGCCCCGTTGGACCCGGGTTCAACCGGCGGAAATGGGCTGTTTTTCGGATTGCCGGATCATAAAAACCGGATCATCTATCGGATCATCTAAGAGATGAACGTCATCAACCGGGGGGATAGAAAGAATGTCCCTCGCTCTCGGGGAGGAGAAAAGCAATGAGCGAATATAGTCTGTTGATCGGACTGATCGGCATGGCAGGGGGCTTTGCCGCGGCCTATTGGATGAAGGCCAGACTTTCATCCGATAAGCTCAAGGCTGCGGAAGCCGATGCCCAGCGGATCGTCGATGATGCAAAGCGCAGGGCCGACACACTGCTGAAGGAGGCCAAACTCGAGGCCAAAGACAAGCTTTTCAAGATGAAAAGTGACTTTGATGCCGAGACTCGGGATATCCGTGCAGAACTGAAAAAGCTGGAGCAGCGGCTCATACAGAAGGAAGAGAACATCGACCGGAAGAATGAGCAGGTGGAGAAGCGGGATCGGGAAATCTCCCGAATGGAGAAAAAGCTGACCAGGCGGGAGGCAGAGGTCGAGCAGAGCGAGCTGCGGTACAGCGAATTGATTGACGAGCAGAAGCGGCAACTGGAGAAGATTTCGGGGCTCACCTCGGATCAGGCAAAGGATCTGCTCATCCGGGCCATGGAAAATGAAGCCCGCTACGAGGGCGCAAAACTCATCAAGCGCATCGAGAACGAGGCCAAGGAGGAGGCCGACAAAAAGGCCAAGAAGATCATCGCCACGGCCATCCAGCGGTATGCGGCCGACTTCATCGCAGAGCGGACCGTCTCTGTGGTTCAACTGCCCAATGACGAGATGAAGGGCCGGATCATCGGCCGGGAGGGGAGAAACATCCGTGCCCTGGAGGCCTCCACCGGCATCGATCTTATCATCGACGACACCCCGGAGGCCGTGATCCTCTCGGGATTCAACCCGGTCCGGCGGGAGGTGGCTCGCCTTGCTCTGATGCGCCTCATCTCCGACGGCAGAATCCATCCCGCTCGGATCGAAGACGTGGTCAAGAAGGTGGGCAGCGAGGTGGATCAGGTGATCAAGGATGCCGGAGAGCAGGCCGCGTTCGATTTAGGGGTCCACGGCATCCACAACGAACTGATCAAGTACATCGGCCGGCTCAAATTCAGGACCAGCTACGCCCAGAACGTCCTCCAGCACTCGGTGGAGGTCGGTTTTCTCTCCGGTATCATGGCGGCAGAATTGGGACTCAATCAGAAGCTGGCCAAGCGGATGGGGCTGCTTCACGACATCGGCAAGGCCATCGACCACGAGGTGGAAGGCCCACATGCCCTGATCGGGTCGAAACTGGCCAAAAAATTCGGAGAATCCCCAAAAGTTGTCCAGGCCATTTCTGCCCATCATGAAGATGTTCCGCCCACCTCCATCTACGATTATCTGGTGCAGGCTGCAGATGCGCTTTCCGGGGCCCGGCCCGGCGCGAGAAAGGAGCTGCTGGAGAACTACATCAAGCGGTTGGAGGATCTGGAAAAGATCGCAAACTCCTTCAAGGGCGTTGCCAACTCCTACGCAATTCAGGCCGGCCGGGAGATGCGCATCATGGTGGAGAGCGACATCGTAACGGACGAGGAGTCGGTCCTGCTGAGCAAGGACATCGCCAGAAAGATCGAGGAATCGCTCACTTTTCCGGGGCAGATCAAGGTGATGGTCATCCGTGAGACACGGGCTGTGGAATATGCGAACAAATAAGGCGGACAACTAAAAAATGACGAATGTACTGGATATCCTGGAAGAACGCGGCTTTATCGACAATACCACCCACAATGAGGAGCTGAAAAGCTATCTCGATACACCGGGAAGAACCTGTTACATCGGCTTCGATCCCACGGGATCAAGCCTTCATGTGGGCAACCTTGTCCCCATCATGTCCCTTGCCCAGATGCAGCGAAACGGCCATCGGCCCATCGCTGTGGTGGGGGGCGGAACAGGCCTCATCGGGGACCCGAGCGGGAAGACCGAGATGCGCAAGCTTCTCACCGAGGAGACATTGAACGGAAACGCCGCGGCCATCAAAGGGCAACTCTCCCGCTTTCTCGATTTTTCCGAAGAGAAGGCCCTCATGGTCAACAACGCGGACTGGCTCACGGAACTCAAATACATCCCGCTGTTGAGAGACATCGGCCGCCATTTCAGCATCAACCGGATGATCAAGGCCGAGAGCTACCGGGTGCGCCTGGAATCGGACGAGGGGCTGAGCTTCATCGAATTCAACTATATGATCCTCCAGGCCTACGACTTTTTGAAGCTCTTCACCGATTACGACTGTGCGGTTCAGATGGGCGGCAGTGACCAGTGGGGCAACATCGTGGCCGGGGTCGAGCTGATCCGGCGGATGCGGGGAAAGACCGCCTTCGGCATCACCTTCCCGCTGATCATGACCAGCAGCGGCATCAAGATGGGCAAGACTCACAAGGGGGCCGTCTGGCTCGACCCGGAGCAGACCTCCCCCTATGATTATTACCAGTACTGGATCAACACCGACGACCGGGATGTGGCCCGTTTCCTGGCGCTGTACACCTTTCTGCCGATGGATGAGATCCGGGCCGTGGAAAAGCTCGAAGGCGCGGACTTGAACAGCGCAAAGATCGTGCTGGCCTTCGAGGCCACCCGGATAGCGCACGGCGCACAGGAGGCGGAAAACGCTTACCGGGCCGCGGCCAGGATGTTCGGAGAGCGGCAGGTTCCGGAGAGTATCCTCCGGACCAGCACGGTCCCCCGGAAAGGGGCTGGGACACAGGCCGATTCGGTCCCGACCTCTTCCATTCCCATGAACCGGCTGGGGGAGGGGATACCCCTTTTCAAGCTCCTCACCGAGACGGGGCTGACCGATTCCTCCAGTGCGTCCCGCCGCCTCATCTCCCAAGGCGGGTCCTATATCAACGGCCGGCGGATCGACGCATCCGATTATATGGTAACCGCTGCCGACATGGAGGAAGATGCGATCCTCATCAGAGCCGGAAAGAAGCGGTATCACAGGCTTGTTGCAGAAAAATAAAAAAGCTTGAAAAAACCCTTGACGCCCCCAGTGGGTTCATGTATAAAGGCTGAGTTTGTTGCGGAGGTCACTTTAAAGCGGCCTCCGCTTGCTCTTTAAAACCGGGATGAAAAACATTTTAACCCGGGCTCGAAAAAAGATGAAAAACTTCTTGACAACG
>JAABSP010000122.1 GCA_011390345.1 Desulfobacteraceae bacterium | reverse complement strand
AGTGGTGCTTTCCGATGCCAGTTCCCCGGTGACAGCCTTCACCGCTCCTGCAAACGTACCACCGGGAGGGGTTGCGCTCCGGTTTGAGATGACGCTTATCGACAGCGGATGCGGCATTGCAGAAAGTGATGAAGTGCTGGTGAACGTGACCGCGGACAATCAACCGCCCGTTATTCCTTCTCCGGAGACAGTGCATCTTGCCGCAGATGCGGAAACCGTTCTGCTCGACGGTGCGGAAGCTGTTGATCCGGACGGTGAAGAACTGACCTACCAGTGGAGGCAGATAACAGGGCCGCCGGTGACACTGTCGGATCCTAATGCCCCGAAGCCGAGTTTCCAGCTTCCCCAAATGGGCTCCGGCAGCGAGGTCTACCGCTTCCGTCTGATGGTGACCGATGCTTCGGGACTTCAGGCCGATGCCGATTACTGGATCACTGTGGGCGGAACCCCGCCTTCGGCTGCGGCAGATGTTGATGTGGATGTCCTGGTGGAGGGAAACAATGTTATCCTCGATGCTTCCGGATCTCAAACCCCCGAGGGTCAGCTTCGTTATATCTGGCGGCAGACATACGGGCCGCCGGTGCTCTTTTCCTCAGTGAGGGGAGAGAAGACGACATTTGTTCTTCCGGCAGTATCCTCCGGCGGTGAGCGGATCGAACTCGAACTGATTGTTCAGGATGGAAAGAATCTGCTCGATACCCGACACTTCTCTTTGCAGATCGAAGATAATGGAATCACCGGTTTGCCTGAAGAGGCTACCACGACCCGAACGGCCGGCGGAGAGCCCATCGGAATCGAAGTGAAGGGGAATGGCGGTCTTGTCTCTCTCTCATCGGTGAAAAATCCCATCGGCGGCCCCAACATTATGCCCTATGGCAGGATTGACGCTCAGGTGCGGGTATCTCCCCCCGGCGAGACTGTTCAGGTGCTCCTCTACCTTCCCCAGCCGCTCTCTCCCGCATATCGCTGGTATGCCTTTGAACCGGACAGAGGCTGGTATGATGCCACCGGAGATGTGGTCTTCTCCGATGACCGGACCTATGTCACCCTGACCCTGACCGATGGCGGGGAAGGGGATGCGGATGGGGCCGTAAACGGCATCATCCAATTCTCTTCAGGACCTGGTATCATTGTTCAGGGTGATGATGGTGAAGAACCGCCGATGGATACCGACGGCGGGGGCGGCGGGGGCGGCTGCTTTCTCCGCACCCTTTACGGGGATTTCAACTAAACAAAACTAAACCGTAGCCTCAAACAGGAGAGTATCTTCGTTCAAGTCCGATGCATCGGCCTCGGAGATACTCTCCTCCTCTTCCACGCTTTCCTCCCACTGCTCCCGATACATGGTTCTGAAGACGATGGCAAACATCACCTCCAGAATCTGATATGACGTGAATTCGGAATTCTCCTCCTCGATGGATCGGGAGAAGCGGGCAAGGGTTTCGATCAACCGCCGCATCTCTTCCAGGTTCTTCAGCAGCCGGATGGTCTGCACCCGGATCTGCGGGGGAATCCGGGGGGTGTTCTCCCCTTTCTCCCACCGAATTCGATACTTCATCAATTCATTCGCGGGAAACCGCAGCAGATTTTTTCGATTCTTCTCGCTGGCAAAGAGGGTCTGCCGGGAGATGTAATTCCGAAACTCCTGCTGAACCCGGCGAAGCTCGTTGATGGTCTCCTTCTTCAACATGGAAAGGCCGGCCGGCGGGATATCCACCCGTACCGATTTGAGAGCCTCTTCTTTATCGGAAAGCTTTTTCTGGAACTCCGCGGCCCCGCTCTTCCAGAACATCTGGCTGGCTTTGATAAATCCCTCCCAAAGCGGACGGTTTTCCATGGTGCTCTTCCGAATGGTACTCTTGGTATGGAAGAGCAGCTTACGGGTGCGGTCGTAGAGATAATCCCCGGTGATGATGGTGAAGATCATTGCCAGGATCGCCTGCCAGTCCTGAAGGCGGAAGATTCTGGGAAGCTGATTCCCCAGCGTCTTGATGAGCAATCCATTCGGGAAAAGATGGGAGGGCGTGGCATAGGCCGGAGTGCCGGCCAGAAGCGGCTGTTGGATCTCATCATCGGTTTCATCAAAGGTGACTGCGGTCTCGAAATCGATGAGCCCCAGGGAGGAGTGCTCCGGCGATTCCAGAAAATGGGGATTCTTCTCCCAGTCTGCTACCACGAAGAGATTGTCCGGCTTTAAATCCCGGATCGCGATCCCCCGCTCCTCCAGCAGGGCCAGCAGGTTGATGAGGTTTGCAGAGATGCCTGCCATCTGGTGCTTGTTCCGGGTAAAGGTGAAACCGCGGACATATTCCATCACCACGTTTCGATAGGCCAGAATCTCGTCATGGTATTCGGATAAAAGATCATCCAGCAGTCCTTCCAATCCCTGGATAAAATCTTCTGAAAAGCGCCCTTTTTTGATCTCCTTTCCGGCCAGGTGAAGGAGAAACCATTCCTGTTTTTCATAGGTCGTAACCGATGCAAAAAGATCCTGCGCTTTGAGAATCGGCGTGAGCTTTGACTCATATTCCGAATAGATCCGCTGGAGATCCAGGCAGGCGGATATCTGATCATCGCCGTAGCGGTTCTCGAATTCCAGGATGTCCCAGAGCAGGTTGTGGGAATTGAGGATATCTTTATTGACCTCCGCGTGTATCTCTTCGGGATCATGTATCTTTTCAACGATATGGGAGAGGAAGGTGTGGCGGGAAAGGTCCATGAAAAAGGCAAAAGCACCGTTGATTTTGAGATAGTTCTGGTAGGAAGGCTTTTTCCGGAGCCATTCGATATAATGCTCCTCCTGCTCCGAGGGGCTGAGGTCATCCGCGTACGGCAGAGGATGAATCTTCCGGCAGAGAGCGCTGACGCCCGGGGCCACGAATTCGATGTCCGGCAGCAGACGTTCCGCAATCCGGGTCTCGGTTCGCAGGGATTGGAGATACTCATCAAAACTCCGGATAGGCGTCGGGGGGATCTTGACCACCAGCAGATTGTCATAGGTGACTGTAAAGCATTTGCTCTTGCTGCCCTTGGTCTTGGTGGGATTTTTGTTTCCCTTGCTCTTGTCGGGATTTTCGCCGATCATCTCGACCGACATCCGCCGGGTCTCCCATTTTTTCCCATGGTGAATCCGCAGCTCGAAAATCGATTCCTTTCCCCGGTTTTCCGATTCCAGGGAGACAATATCCCCCGGAGTCGAGGTTGGCAGGTGGTTTTGCGTTTTGTATATATCCAGGAAGAAATTGGCAATCTCTTTTCGTTCATCCACCACCCTGCTGACTGGGCCTTTTTCGGAAGCGGCTTTACGGTTCTTCTCGGTGTTGACAGGATTCATTTTGTTTTCTAATATCCATTGCTTGATCGTTGCATCATTTCTTAACTTTTTTTCTCACCTATGATATTATCTGAGGCTGTAGAATTCAAGGGTTTTCCCGTTTCAGGGAAAAAGCCGGTCGAGAGAAAGAGTATGGCAGGAGAGCAAAAACGATTTCAGGGGGTGATGATCGGCATTGCGGTTGGAGATGCCCTGGGGCTGCCGGCAGAGGGGATGACCCCTTACCGGATGGCAAAACGGTTTCCCGGAGAATGGCGTCATCGGTTTTTTCTGGGGCGGGGAATGGTTAGCGATGATACGGAGCATGCCTTCTTTACGGCTCAATGCCTGCTGACCCATCCGAATTCCCCTTTGCTTTTTGAGCGGTGCCTGTCCTGGAGCCTTCGATGGTGGCTGCTTTCTCTTCCGGCCGGAACCGGATGGGCGACCCTGCGGGCGTGTCTGCGGCTCTGGATCGGAATTCCGCCGGCAAAGAGCGGCGTCTTTTCGGCCGGTAATGGCCCGGCGCTTCGGGCCATCCCCATCGGCGCAATCTTTGCAAAAGATCCGGACCTACGCTGTCGGTATCTGAAAATCTCCACCCGGATTACCCATACGGACCCGAAGGCGCTCATCGGTGCGAAGGCCCTTGGGGATCTGATCGCCTGGTCCGTGGAAGAAGCGGGCACAGAACCGCCTCGGATGGAAGATTTCATCCTCCGATTAGTTAATGTCGCGCCCGAGAACGCCGAATGGAAAGATCTGTTGAAAAACCTGAAAAAAAGCCTTGAAGAGGGGCTCTCAGTAAGGGAATATTCTCTCCGGCTGGGGCTGGAGCGGGGCGTGAGCGGCTACATGTATCATACGTTGCCGGTAGCCATTTATGCCTGGTATCGACACTACGGTGATTTTGAAAAGAGCCTTGCATCAACCCTCTCCTGTGGGGGAGATACGGACAGCACCGGGGCCATTGTCGGGGCACTGGCCGGGGCCGTAACCGGGGAGGCCGGGATTCCAACGGGATGGATCGACGGTATCATGGAGTGGCCCAGAGGCATCCCGAAGATCCGGCAGCAGGCTCGGGCGCTCTATGCCGGATCAATGGACCGGGAGGCGGCGGCTCCGGTCTCCTATTTCTGGCCCGGAGTGGTCTTAAGAAACCTCTTTTTTATACTGGTGGTGCTTGGACATGGCTTTCGGCGCTGCTTTCCGCCCTACTGAAGCCATTCACTCAAAGTGATTATCAAAGCCAGAAGATTGAACCTGTATCCAAAAGGAAAATGAGATCATGAAACATTTTTCAGTGCTGATGAGCATCCTGTTGGCGCTTGGGCTCCTGCTGGGAGGAGCCGGCTGCACCGATAAGGCAAAGGAACTGTTTGAGACCGCAAAGCTGGAAGAGCTGCAGAATAATCCGGAGCATGCGGCAAAGCTCTATCAGGAGATCCTGAAAGACCATCCAAAGAGCCCCTATGCAGAGCAGGCAAAGGCGCGGCTTGAAGCCATCGGAAAACCATGATTCGGAAGGGGAGCCAAAAGGGTAGGGAGTCCTTTTTACATGGATGAAGTTTCCAAGTATGTCCATGACTTTATCCAGAAGTATTTCTATTATCTCGAATACCCGAACAGCGTGGCCGAGGGCTTCTGGAAGAGCCAGGACGGTAAGCTCCAGTCGATCATGTCCATGAACAAGGAGGAGGTCAAGGAGTCGATCCGCAGGGTTGAGACCGATCTCTACCGGTTTGAAGGGGTGGTGCTGGAAGAAGCCCAGCAGAAGGCGCTGGGCATCCTCTTTCCCATGGCTCAGAATCTGCTTCACTCACTGATGGAGGAACTCCAATACCAGGAGCAGGAGGAGGATGAGGCTCGGAATAAGAACATTGTCCAATTCCAAAAGGAGCTGGAGAGGGAAAAGAAGAAGATTGTAAAGCCGCCGGCGGGGCCTAAAAAAAAATCCGTCACCCTGCGCCTTTCCCAGGAGATGTACGATCGCATATCTGCAGAGGGGGGCAATTTCGAGGATGTGGTGGAAGCCTGTCTCCGGAAAGGCGGGCTCTTTGAAGATGGCGCCGGAGAAGAAGAGAAGAGCAGAGGAGAGGTGAGAAAACCGGATCAGAAGCCGGCGCATGAGCAGCCTGTCAAATTGTCGCCCGGGTCGCGAGTGGTGCAAAATTCTGTGGACTCGATCCTCCGCTTCACCCGCCTGGCCCTATCCTATGATTTTCCGAAACAAATCCTGGTCAACTACATTCGCCTCATCGAAAAGACGGCGCTGCGCATCGACCAGGAGATCCAAAAGCAGAAATGAGACGCAGCAATAGGTCTCAGGCCTCTTTTTCGCCTCTACAGAGGCGGCATCGATCATCGCTGCATCCCTGGCAGGAGAAGCAGTCCGGGCAGGGATTTTTCCGGTGCAATGACGGTGAATTGCAGCATCGCTCACCCTTTTCATCATCTGGGATGTAAGCCGAAGGTCTTTCCGGAGACCAGACCTTTCCGATTACGCCGGGCATCTTTTTAAAAACCATAGATTCGATTCCTTTTTAAGAATACTGTTTGACAGAAAAGTCTTTGATTCTGTACAATCTATTTCTATCATTGCGCGATGGTTCCTGTGAAAAGAGCCATCCCCACACAATAATGCGTCTGGCACAGCCAGACAAGGAAAATCGAAAGGAGGCCGAATGAGCGAGAATACCCCTCAATCCCCCCCGACCCCGGAAAAGGATGATCCGAGGAATCAGAAAGAGCATTATAAAGAAATTCGGGCACTGCTCTGGATGGGGATCGTCTCCGTCTGGATCATCCTCGGGCTGCTGATCTTCATCGGAAGCGGCAACTATCGAAATGCACTGCAGATCCGCCAGTTGTCCGAATCCCAGCAGTTTACGAAGATCCTCGATGCAATGGATAAGAGCACAGACCAGACCAAAAAGGATCTTGCGAAAAGCGTCAATCGAACCGAAAAATCTCTTTCCAGGATCACCAATGATGTCCGTAAGGAATTGAAGGTTTCTACTGACCGTATGGACAATTCTTTGAAAAAAGTTCTCGAGGATCAGAAAGCTCTGAGCCGGAAGATGCGGGAGGACATGACGGAATCGGGAAAACGTATGTCCGAAGCCTTGGATAAGCTCATGAGCGCGCAGCAGGGGCTGATGGATGAGGTGCAGCGCAGCAACACCTATGATGCGGAGAAGCGAAAAGCCTTCCAGCGCTTCTTTGAGGCCCAGAGTGACATGCTGGAGGATTTTTCCGATCTTTTTGGCGATGAAGCAGATGGGGAAGAGAAGGATGACGAGGATGATGAAAAAGAAGGGGAGCAGAAGGGCAGCAAAACCTGATCCGGAGAATCGACTTTTCAAAACCGTCTCCGATCTCTAAAAGATCTCTAAAAAAATCTTAAAGTCATTGATAACCCTGCATCGGGAAGGAAAAAAACTTCCGGCGCAGGGTTTTTCTTTTTTTACAGGAATTTTTCCAGAAGGGTGCGGGACATCTTCTCATCCACCGGCTTTGAAAAGAGATACCCCTGGGCATTGTCACACCGGAGATCGTAAAGCGCGGAAAGTTGTCCGTTGGTCTCCACCCCTTCTGCGATCACGCCGATTTTCAGATTCCTGGCCAGAGCCAGAATGGTCTTCACGATCTCGGTCTTCTCTTCCACGATCCCCAGCCTGTCGATAAAGGATCGGTCGATCTTGAGACAGTCGATGGGAAAGCGCTGGAGATAGGAGAGGGAGGAGTAGCCGGTTCCGAAATCATCGATCGCGATCTTCACGCCGATGCTTTTGAGCCTGCGGAGCTGCTCCACTGCGGTGTTGGCATGTTCCATGAGCACGGTTTCGGTCAGCTCCACCCGAAGATGATGGGCATCGAGCCCCGTATTATGAAGGGTTTGGATGATAAAGTCGATCAGGTCCCGCTGCAGGAACTGTTTGCCGGAGATATTGACACTGATGGAGAGATCCTGCCCCCCGGGAATCTCCTCGTGCCATCTTTTGAGCTGATTACAGGCCGCCTCCATCACCCATCGGCCCAAAGGAAGGATCAGTCCGGTCTCCTCTGCAATGGGGATGAATTTGACAGGGCTGATGATCCCCTGAACCGGATGGTTCCACCGTACCAGGGCCTCGAATCCTTCCAGCTTTTTCCGCTCCACCGACATGATGGGCTGATAAAAGAGGGTGAGCTGATCTTTGGCGATGGCTTCCCGAAGCTCGTTTTCCATCTTGAGCTTTTCAAAGACCAGCTCATGCATCTTCTGGTTGAAGACCTTGAACCGGGCTTTGCCCATCTCCTTGGCCCGATACATCGCAATATCTGCGTCCCGCAGGATATTTTCCGGCTGCTGATACCCTGAAGTCTTGATGACGATCCCGATGCTGGAGCTGATATGCACCTCATGGGATTCGATGTGAAAGGGCTTTTGGGCCTCGATCTGAATCCGCTTAGCTATGTTGATCACCTCTGCAGGCGAGGAATACTCCTCGATGAGAACGGCAAACTCATCCCCTCCGAGCCGGGCCACGGTATCCATAGCGCGGACAGAGCCGGTAAATCGTTTGGAGATCTCGATGAGCAGATTGTCTCCGGCCAGGTGTCCCAGGCTGTCATTGACCCATTTGAAGCGGTCCAGGTCGATGAGCAGCACGGAAAACCGATAATCGGGCCGGCGCTGGGATCGTTCCAGAGCCCGCTGGAGCCGTTCAAGAAAGAGGACCCGGTTGGCAATCCCGGTGAGAAAATCGTAAAAGGCCTTTTCATAGAGCTGCGCCTCAAAGGATTTGCGCTCGGAGATGTCGTTGTAGATGTAGAATATCCCCTCGATCCGGCCGTTGACCTTGATGGGAAATCCTAGCAGAGATACAGGGATAAGGTGGCCATTTCTATGCTTTCGGTAGGTCTCCTTGCGGATGGAATGGCCGTTTAAAATAACATTGTTAAAGGATTTGACCTCTTCGATCCGATCCTCAGGAACCACCAGATCCCGGTTGCGCTGGCCGATGATCGCTTCGGGATCATGGCCAAAGAGAAGCCCGAAGCCGCGGTTGGCGTTTTGGATGCGGCCATCGGGATCGAGGATTACGATGGCCTGGGGGGAGCTTTCAAAGAGCTTTTCAAAGTAGGCCCGCTCTTTAAAAAGAGCGTCTTCGGCCTTTTTTCGGGCCGTAAGATCCCGAAACGTGGCGACATAGAAGGACTCTTTTCCCGCAGCCGCGATGGTCATTGCAGCCTCCATGGGAAAGGTCTCTCCGTTGCTGCGCCTTCCCGTCATCTCCGAATAGGCTTCCTCCTTGCACAAGGTCTGAATGCATCTCTCGGGGATTTCCGGATTCAGGAACAGAGCTGAAAAAGGCATTCCTGCAAATGCATCTGCCTCATAGCCGAAGATCAGCGTAGCGCCGGGATTGGCCCTGAGGATTTTGAAGTTGTCGGTGCTGACGGCCAGAAACGCATCCTTTGCGGTCGTGACCACGGCTTCGGTGCGGACCACGGCCCTCTGGAGCGCATCCATGAGCTGGTTGTATCTCCTGGCGATCATCCCGGCCTCGGTAAAGGGCTCTTCCGGAACCCGCAGGGAGAGATCCCGGGTCATGGCCTGCTGCTCGATGGTATCAAACAGATCGGAGAATTCGGTCTTGGCGCCATGTTCCGAAACATTGAGCCCTTTTTTTTCATCATCAGGGGAGACCCGCAGCGGAAAGATCGGATCAATAAAGCCAAGGATGAAAAAAGGGATGAGAAAGGCGATGAAGAAGGCCGAAATGATCCCTGCCATCTGGGCCATCAATTGGCCGCCGAGGCTCAGTTCCGTTGCCAGAAGCAGAGGATCTCCAAAGAGCGCGGCCGCGAGGGTCCCCCATATGCCGCATCCGAGATGAACCGGGACTGCCCCTACCGCATCATCGATTTTGCGGCGGATCAGCAGGTGATCCGTCCCGATGCAGACAAAGCCGGCAGCAACACCGATAAAGACCGCAGAAAAAGTTCCAACCGCATGGCAGCCGGCCGTGATCGCCACGAGCCCGCCAAGTGAGCCGTTGATCAGGTAGGTGGCTTTTGGAATCCGGCTAAGATACCAGCCCCAGAAAAGGCTTGCCAGACCCCCGCCCGCGCCGGCCAGCACCGTTCGGACGATAATGCCGGGCACGTCTCCATTCATTGCCAGAGTGCTGCCGCCATTGAAGCCGAACCAGCCGACCCATAGGAGCAGCGCACCCAGCAGGGAAAGGGGGATATTGCTGCCGTGGATCTCCTTTGGGGTTCCGTCAACTGAAAAGCGACCCTGGCGGGGACCGATAACGAGAATGGTCGCCAGTGCCATCCAGCCGCCTACGCTGTGAACAACCGTGGAACCGGCAAAATCGACAAAGCCGATCCGGCCGAGCCATCCGCCCGTCTCCCCGGCATTCAGGCCATTCCACGCCCAGTGGCCGAAGATCGGATAGATGAAGGCCGACAGGAGAAAGGCCAGCAGCAGGTAAGCGGCAAAGCCCATTCGCTCGGCAACGGCCCCGGAGAAGATTGTGGTCGCAGTTCCGCAGAACATGGCCTGAAAGAGAAAAAAGGCCGCGGGAAAGGGTTCACCGCTGCTGAAGCGGAGAAAAAAGCCGCTCTTTCCGATGAGACCGGCAGCCGATATGCCGTACATGAGACCATATCCTACGGCCCAGAAGACAAATACCGACAGGATGAAATCGGAAAGATTTTTGACGGCAACGCTGATGCTGTTCTTGGATCTGGTCAGCCCCGATTCCAGGCACATGAAGCCCGGCTGCATGAGAAAGACGAGAAATGCGGAGATGAGAATCCAGAGTATGTCGAGCAGGGTTTTTTCCATCATCGCCTCCAATTCGATGGGGCCCCCGCAAGCGAGGGCCCGAAAAGCAAAAAGACGATGATATTATCGGTAAATCCTGCCCTGTGGCAAGAACTTAATTTTCCACTCTTCTTTATGCTGTTCCTTTTGATCCTCCTATCCTTTGATGATTCTCGGCAGGATCATATGATGGTGCGGACATATGGAGATCGGATTCTGGTAGGCCGCTCCTGCAAATCCTACAAGATATCCGCGCAGCGCATCCAGAGGGACAATCTCATCCACCATCCCCGTCTTTGCGCAGAAGATGGGGCGGGATTTCTCGTGGTACTCCTGTGCCAGTCTGTTCATGCTCTCGATGACCGGCTCCAGGTCTCTTCCGGCCTCCTTCTCCTTGACCAGCCTTCGGGAGTAGGTGGCCACGGCCGCGGTCTCGCCATGCATCACATAGATCTCGGACGCGGCCGTTCCCAGGGTAAAGGCATTGTTCCGGTTGGCGGTCGGGCCTCCCATGAGGTAATGTGCGGCCGCACTCCCTTTGCGCAGCAGCACCAGCATCATGGGCAGATTCGTGGACTGGATGGAGTAGATCAGCCCCTGGCCCAGCCCCAGCAGCTCGGCCCGTTCGGCCGCATCCCCCACATCGATGCCCGAGGTGTCCTGGAACCATATGATGGGAATCCGGTCCCGGCCGCATAGGGTGACAAACTCGTTCATCTTGATCAGCCCCTGTCTGTAGAGCTTCCCCCCTATTCCGGGATAGTCCGCATATTCCGGATACCCTTTGCCGAGATACCCCTGACGGTTGCCGATGCAGGCCACCAGAAAGCCATCCACCTTGCAGAGGCCGGTATAGACCTCGGGGCCGTAATCGGGGCGGAACTCCATGTGCTGCCCCCGGTCCACCAGGCGCGCGAGGATCTCCTCGAATTCATAGACCATCTTGGGGTTCAAGGGAAGAAGCCGGTAGAGATCTTCCCCCTCATATTCCGGGGGCTTGGGTTCGGCCACCCGGAAGAACTTGGGATCATATGCGGGCATCCCCTTCATGCTCTCCTTGATCGCGTCCAGAACGCCCTTTTCATCGTCGAAGACCTGGCGGAAGAATCCGGTCTCGTGAAAGTGTGTCTCGACTCTTCCCGGGGGTTTGGCCTTGAAGCTCTTCACCTTTTCGATGAGATCTTCGGCCATATCGACGTTGAAGCCGCCCTGAGGGGCCATGCCGCTGACGATTCCCGTGCCGCCGACCGCGATGTTGGCATCCTTGTGGGCAAAGAGTACCGTGGGGCTCACCCCCTGGTATCCGCCGCCGGCCGGGTTGGTTCCGTAGATCCCGGCAATGATGGGAACTCCGGCCTGTTCCAGCTCCGCATGGCGGTAGAAGGGGGTTCCCGCGCCCCTGCGGTTCGCGTAGAACTTCTCCTGTTCCGGAAGCTTCGCGCCGGAGCAGTTGACCAGCCAGACCAGGGGGATGTTGAGCCGCTTGGCCAGATCCGTCACCCGCAGGATATTCTCGGACTGACCCGGCAGCCACGCGCCGGCCATCACCTTGTTGTCGAAGCCGATGACCACGGCCCACCGGCCTGCAATCTTGCCGAGGCCGTCTATGACGTTGGTGGTCCCCTCTTCGTTCTCAGCGGGATTGTACAGGGTATGGAGGGGAGACCAGGTTCCGGGATCGACAAGATATTCCAGCCGCTGCCAGACCGTCATCTGGCCCCGTTTGTTGATCTTTTCGGTCGGAAAGCCCGCGTCCTTGATCCGCTGCACCTCGGCTTCGACGGCCTTTTCCGCCTCCTTGAACTGCCCAAGGTTCTCCTCTGTCCGTTTGATCTGCCCTTTTTTCAGGGCCTTGCCCAGTCGGGGCATCTCTTCGAAATAGGGTCGCATGCGCTCCTCTTACATTTTACGGCTTTTTATGCTTCGTCGATGATCGCGAGAATATCATCCTCTTCCACCTCGTCGCCCTTTTTAACCCGGATCTCCTTGATTTTACCATCGCACGGCGCATAGATCGGTGTCTCCATCTTCATGGCCTCGATCACGAGGATATCCTCGTCCTCTTCCACAGCTCCGCCGACTTCGGCGTTGATGGAAACGATCTTTCCCGCGAGAGGGGCTCTTACTTCTTCTGCCATTTTTGATTCTCCTTTTGATCAGTTGTATTCGGTTCACATTAGTTCACAAAATTCATATCTCAGAATAAACCGGCTTCTATCATACATTTCCGTCGTTCGGTCACAAGTCTCCGCAATGCGGTCGCCACGGATACCGCCAATTACTGCTCCTTATGATCCATTTTCGCAGCACGGACTTTGAGCATGATGATCATATGCTCCAGCCGTTGTAATTCATCCAGTTCAGCCTTTTCCGAAACGGAAAGAAAGCCGGCTTCATTCAGTGCCAACAGGCGGTGCAGACGAGACTGGGCTGATTCAGATACATGAAAAGCGGTTATCTCATCAGGAGAGGGATTTTCACAGAGAAATTCGATAACCTCGGAAACAGTCGCTGATGCCGGCGTTTTGAAACCGGAAAGGCTTAACTCTATCACGGTTGACAGCCAGGGACCCACAGCTCTGCAACGTTCAGCCAGTTCATCCGAAAGCTGTACTGTCATTTGAACCATACCCGCCTCCTTACCGGATTGCTGTATATGTCAAAAAAAGTGCTGATTGAATATGGCATGATATCCTTTGCCGCATTTTCCTGCCCCAGTTCGCTACCGGCAACGACAACTCAGGCCACTTTTTCCCAGGAGTTTGATCAACAGATTATCCCTTCCTTTTTAAATGCTTTGCCTGCATATCATGGCGCCATAATTTTTTCTGGATCTGAAATGTGTTGATGACCAGCCCGATAAAGCAGAGGATGACGACTCCCGGAAGCAACAGATCGAAGTGGTCTGTCCCCATGAAAATGATAAAGGTATTGATCAGGATGA
>JAABSP010000047.1 GCA_011390345.1 Desulfobacteraceae bacterium | reverse complement strand
ATGGCTCCCATGATCGCGAAAAGCACGAAGATACCGAGAATAATCGACCGAATTTTTTTAATTTTGCTCTTCATTTTGATCCAACCTCCTGCGATGATATAAAAGATGATAAAACGATAATAAAAATATGGATAGCAGCATGCTCCAGGGTATGCCGCAGATTCCCAATAATAATGATCCATGCCGATGATCCATGCCGACAGCCATACGACTGCCGGACGGACTCTTTTTCAGTCCGGATCGACGATTTTTAAGTGGTGAAAAAAGGAGAAGAAGGCCCTGAGGGCCTATGGAGATCGGTTTAACAGATAAAGGAGGATTTCAGCAGAAAAAGCGGCGGAGAGGGGGCCCGGGGAATGGCTGCCTGCCAGAATCGGAAAAGCCTTCCCCCCCTTTCTGCCAATGGCGAAAAATCAATCATAACAGCAGGTCCTGACTGCATAGGGTCCTGGGTTCTCGGCGGGTCCGCCTGAACCTGGAATTTCGGGAGGAGAAGCAGATTCTTCAAATGGCAGGAGGCGAGATCGCATCGGTCCGGAATGGTCAGACAGACTTTCTCTCCGACAAAATCGACCCGCAGGCACGCCTTCTGTGCCTGGCATGTCATGGCCGCGCTCCCGCAGAAGGCCATTACGCCCATCAGGATCGCCAGGAAGAGGGCGACCCAACTGCTGAAGGTCGCCCTCAGATATGGCTGCATCAAAGAATTCATACTGGTTTACAGCATCGGTAGTTATTCATAATCAAAGCCTGCCAGATAGGCGGTCAGCCTTTCGCGATCATCGGGAATGAGTTCCGGGCACTGCGATTGCACTCCGGTCGAAAAATATCCTTTTTATAACCGGAAAGCAACATCTTTTTTTCTATCTCCTTTTTCTCCTCCTTATTTTCCGAGCCAGGACAGGACATCGGCCTTGCTTGGGATCTTGCCCACTGATTTGACCTCACCGTCCACAACCACGGCAGGTGTCCCGAAGACGCCGTATCCCGCGATCTTCATGACGTCGGTCACTTTTTCCACATTCGCGGCCACACCGGACTCGGCTACGGCCTCCTGAACCACTTTCTCGGTCTGTTGACACTTGGGGCAGCCGGGGCCCAATACTTTGATTTCCATTGCGATCTCCTTTTTGTTCTGTTTCTGTTGGGTGGTTTATCTACTGCATTCCATTTTCAGGGAAACAGGCTTCCGTAAGTCATTCCCGCGACAGTGGAGAGAACCACGATGATGCCGCAGAAGGTGGCCGTTTTTTTCAGCCCCAGCACACTGCCGATCACCAGCATGTTGGGCAGCGAAAGGGCAGGGCCTGCCAGCAGCAGGGCAAGCGCCGGCCCCTTTGCCATTCCCGCGCCCATAAGCCCCTGAAGGATGGGGACTTCGGTCAGGGTGGCAAAATACATCAATGCCCCGGCCAGTGAGGCGATCAGGTTGGATTGGATTGAATTGTCCCCCAGAAGCGATTGAATCCACTGCTCCGGGATCAGAGCCGGATTGCCCGGCCGGCCCAGCATGAAGCCGGCCACCAGCACACCGCCTGCCAGAAGCGGAAATATCTGCTTCATAAAGCCCCAGGTCGCCTCCACCCAGTTCTTGCTCTCCTCTTTGGTGAACCAGGCCTTGACCATAAAGCCGAGCGCGATTAGCAGTGCCCCGGTGATGTACCACTTGACCGCGAAGAGCGCGGGCCACAGGCCCGTTGATCCGGGAGCCGGTTTGGCAAAGGCGGCAAAGATCAGGATCAGCACCATGGTCATGATATAGATGGTATCCTGCATCAGGGTCCGCTCCTTGCCTTCAGGGTCGGGCACGTAAATCTGCCCTGCGGTGCGCTCGGCATCATCTTTGCGGAAGATTGCGGCCATCAGCAGGCCTGTGACCACTGCAAAGATCACCGCTCCCACGGCCCGGGCAAGCCCCAGTTCCCAGCCGAGGATCTTGGCGGTCAGGGTGATGGCCAGCACGTTGATGGCCGGCCCGGAATAGAGAAAGGCCGTGGCCGGACCGATGCCCGCGCCCCGGGTGTAGATCCCGGCAAAGAGGGGCAGCACCGTGCAGGAGCAGACCGCCAGGATGGTTCCGGAGACCGAGGCCACCGAGTAGGAGAGGATCTTGCTGGCCTGGGCCCCGAAGTACTTCAAAACCGAGGCCTGGGAGACGAAGACGGCGATTGCCCCGGCAATGAAAAAGGCCGGAATCAGGCAGTTCAGAACATGCTCCTGCGCATACTCCTGCAGCATCATGAAGGCTTCCAGCCCCGACATCATGATTCTCGGATGATCCCAGGGCACAAAGTAGGCAGCCAGAAAAACACCTACGATCAACAGCAGCTTTGTTCGTTCTTTCATAATAAAGGATGCTCCTTGTTTCGGCGGCCCCCGCTCTTCCGGCCCGGCGGGGGCTGGGGCCGTCTCAATTTACATTTTGCCATATGGCGATATTAGAATATAACATCAGCCGGAGCTTATGGTTTCCCGGCGGATCTCCGGCAGCCGGGCCACCAGGGCCTCCACCTCGGAATCCTCCTCCAGCCAATGGCGCAAATTGCCCAGCAGATTGGCGGCATAGGGGCTGTCGGCCCCGTCTGCAAGACGGTAATTGACCCATGCCCCCTCCCTGAAATAGATGACCAGACCCGCCTCCTCCAGTATCCGGAGGTGCTTGCTGACAGTTGACTGGGCCAGCCCCAGGGCCTCCTGCATCTCACATACGCACAGCACCCGCCGCTGGAGCAGCTTGATCATCTTGACCCGGTTCGGGTCCGACAGGGCCTTCATGACTTTGATGAATTCTCTCATTGTGTCTCCATATCGTTAAATAGGAATATGGCAGAGCGGAAATCATTTGTCAACCCGATTTTTGATTTTTCTTCTGTCGGGGAAAGGGCAGGTTAAGGGGCGGATCAGTGGCTGTCAGAACCCGGATGCATGTGATGGATATGATGAGCTGTGATGGTTCGACAGGGTCAATCCGATGAATCTTCCAGATCCTGACGCAACTGCCGGATTTCCTCAACGCTCAATTCCATGACAAGGGCGATCTGCTCGTCGGGCAAAGCATCCAGCTTCAGCAGTTTTTTGCGGTTTCACGCTTTTCTTCCGCTTTTCCTTCCGCCCTTCCTTTCTCTATTCCGATCCGCTCGGCTGTTGTCACATATTGCATTTTGATCTCCTCCTCATATTTCGTCAATTCATGATGGTACGCCTTTTCCAGCTCAGCCGTAAGTTTCATGATCCAGTCGATGAAACGGTAAAGGTCGATGATCTGCTGCTGACGGTTTTCTACTTCCGGATCAAAGGGCGCGGCAGGGGAGGGCGGTGCGGATCAACCAAAATTTCCATCGGGCCTGCTATTTCAACGCGCTGGTTCTCTGGGGGACCGCAGGTGCATCCGCTGTTGAAAAAGATGCCGCTATTTCTGGAGGAGCTGTTGCTTTGGGCGCTGTGGAGCGGGGTCTGCGGTGGGAACGGTTACGGCTTCTCTTTTTCTGCTTTCGGTTTACGGGCTGATGACCACCCTGGCCGTTTTCGCGCTCTTCGGTGCAGGCGCGGCCGGGGGGCTTTCTGGGGCACTTCCGCGGAATCAGCGCTGACCCGGACCGGCTTGGCCTTCAACGGCTTTTTCCTTTGGGGTTCCATATCCTTTTCAGCATCAGTCTTCCCGTTTTTTGCCGCCTTTATTGCATCCGCGTCCTTGCCCTTGTATTTGAAATCGGTCAGAAGGATATCCAGCTCTGCACTGCCCATAAACCGGGCCGAGTTCCGCCGGGACTGGCGCAGGATCACCAGAAGGACCTTCCCAATCCCGTAGACCACCATCATTATGCAGAGAACCACCATCATCAGCAGGGCGTTTGCCATGATCGGGGCGCCTCCTCAATTCAATGGGTATGGCATGTAAAAAGGGAAAAAGGCTTTCGGTATCAATTGGGAAGCGCGCATCGGATCTCTTCGATGAATCGGCTTTGCGGTGAAAAATTCCCCCGGCGATACTCCGCGGAGCTGAGATAGAGATACCGCTCGCTTCTGGTGATGGAGACGTACATGAGCCGGCGCTCCTCCTCCATGCCCGCGGGGGTGTCTGCAGAACGCCAGTGGGGAAAGATCTCCTCCTCGCAGGCCGCGACAAAGACCGCATAGAATTCCAGCCCTTTTGCCGCATGGATAGTGGAGAGATTGACGCCCCGGGAATCCTCCTCGTCGTCGTCCTTGTCCTCCCGGATCAGCGCGGCCTCCTCCAGATAATCGACCAGATGGTCATGGGCCGCGGCCGAATAGATGAGCTGGTCGATGTTTTCCACCCGCTCCGCATAGTCTTTGGGGTCGTTTTTCACATATGCCTTGAGATGGGCATGGTAGTCGATCCGGTCGATGGTCTGACGGATCGCCTCGTCCGGAGATAAATCCCGGATACCGTCCAGCAGGCGGATCAGCCCCTCGATGGCCTTGTAAACTTTCGGGGTCAGGATCTTCTCCTTCAATGCCTTTCGCGCGGCATCCTGAAGCCCCATATTCCCGGATTTGAGCTGTGCGATCTGCGCCACGGTCTTGGGCCCTACACCCCGTTTCGGTGTGTTCAGGGCCCGTTCAAAGGCTGTATCGTCTGCAGGAAAGGCCGCAGCCGTCAGATAGCAGTTGAGATCCAGGATCTCCTTCCGGTCGAAAAATCCCCGGCCCCCCAGCATCTGATAGGGAATACCCGCGGCGCGGAGCGATTTTTCAAAGGAGAGGGAGCAGAACTTGGTTCGGTAGAGGATCGCCATATCCTCCAATCTGACCCCCATCCCCTGCAGAGTCCGGATCTTCCGTGCAACCCATGCCGCTTCGGCCTTTTCGTCGAAGAAGCGGTGGACCTCGATCGCGCCACCCCGTTTTTCAGAAAAGCACTTCTTCTCGATCTTCCGGCCGTTGCCCTCGATAAGCTGGTTCGCGACCTGAACGATCTCGTCTGCGCTTCTGAAGTTCTGCTCGAGCCGGAAGATCTTAGCATTCTTGTACTTCTTTTCAAAACCGATGAAGTTGTTGACGTTGCTCATCCGAAAGGAGTAGATCGACTGCCAGTCGTCGCCGACTACAAAGAGATTGCCCTCTTTCATCAGCAGCCCGGTGATCTCCTCGTTCAGGTCATTGGTGTCCTGGTATTCGTCGCAGAGGATGTAGGAAAACCGCCGCTGATACTCCTCCCGAACATCGGGATTGTCCCGCAGAAGATCCCGGGCCAGCAGAAGAATATTGTCGAAATCGACCGCGTTTTTCGCCTTCAGCGCGCTCTCGTACTGGTTGTAGATTTCGATCACAGGGATCCGATGTACCCGGGGATGTCGATCCAGGTATCGCAGGGGATGGCCCGAGTTCTTGGCATTGGAGATCCGCGCGGTCACTGCCCCCACATGCTTCTTCTCATACCCCATGCCGATGAGAAATCCGGTCATCAGCTTCCCCTGCTGATATGTCCCGTAGATCTGCAGGGGCCGGGAATAGCCGAGCCTATCGCAGTGGTATTTCAGAATTTGAAGGCAGGCCGAGTGGTAGGTCCTCACCCAGGGAAAGCGCTCCGGACTCAGACCCGTCAGCTCCAGAAGCCGGCGCTTCATCTCGTCGGCGGCCTTGTTGGTGAAGGTGATCGCTAAAATGCTTTCGGGGGCTGTGCCCATATCGATGAGGCGGGCGATCTTCGCGGTTAAAGTTCGTGTCTTTCCCGCGCCGGCCCCCGCAACCACCAGGGTGGGGGAGCCGATATAATCGACCGCCTGACGTTGCTGATCAGACAGATCCATCAATTATATAAGTGCCGTTTTTTAAGTTATCCCTGATCCCTGCAGAGCCGGTGAATGGTCTGCGCGTGCCATTTTCCCTTGCCGGAAAATGTGGGAATGTTTTCATTTTCCAGGTGGTTTGCGATCTTGTGGTAGGTCGCGCCCTTTTCCCGCATTCCATTGATGATGTCCATCACCCGCTCCCGTTCATCCTTTGAAGTTGTCCGGGGAGGCGAATCATCGATCTGGACTGATGGCTTCTGCTGCCGGGCATCGATCTGCGGCGCCAGGGCCTCCATCGTCGAAAATTGCTCCGCAATCTTTTCCAGAGCAGCGGCCTTTCGCTCTTCAGCATCGGCAAGGCGGTTTCCCGCAACTGCCATCTTCTCCAGAAAGGGCTTGATCTGGGGAAGCAGTTCCGCAACCTGACTGGAAACCTGGCTCCATTCGTCCGGCTTGCGGCCCCCTTTCCGGGGCTTTCCATTGATCTTATTGTCAGTCCCCTTGAACTGCGGGTTGATGTAATTTGATGGGGAGTTGTACGTCCGCCTCTGGGGGGGACGATCGTATCGTCTGTCGTTTCCACTGGCTTCAATCGTTTTTTTGATTTTACTCATGCAGATATATTCCTCCCTCCTTAATAATGATGGACTTTTGCGTCCATTGGAACCTATGGGGCCGATTCGTACTCGGTTCGGGTTCGGCAGGTGAAAAAAACTTTATGGATTTTTTCATCAAGGAAAATCACTATAGGACAGATTGATGCTTCTGTCAAAAGAAATCTCCACAAAAAGTCCGGGCCGCGCCAGACCGGTTGATTCAGGGGGGGATGGGTGTATTTGTAATTGACAAAGGCTTCTCTTTTCTCTATTCTTTTTACTGAAAATTAAGGAGGTTTTGGATCAAAGGGGTTTATCACCATCAGAGGGGAGCGATATGAAGGATAGGGTGGTCGTCATCACCGATGACCCCATACTGGGAAATCTTTTGGAGGTTCGGTTGATGGACGCCGGTTACGAGGCTTTGTATGCTTCGGACCCGAACAGCGCCCTGACAGTGCTGCAGGAGAATAAGTGTTCCGGTGTCATGATTCTGGCTGAGGCACAGCTTCCGGAGACAACGCCCGGGGAACTCTTCCGCTCCATTGAGAGGGCTGCAAAGACCCCCCTCCCGGTGATCTTCATGACCGACGGCGGCGTTGATCCCGAACTTTTCCAAGGACTTCCCGAAGGATTGACCGATCGTCTGGTAAAGCCTTTCAAGATTGAAACCCTGCTGGGATATATAGAGCGGTTTAAAATCGCCCGGGGGGCGCAGGCTCTTTCCGAAAACCCTTTTGAAGAGGGAAAAGGCCAGATCGAAGCCTGCGCGGAAAGGAGAGAGGGATTGCCGGATGCATCCGGAAAAGAGAGCCCGGAATCAGACCGGGAATCAGAGAAGAAGCATGAACCTGATGACGCGGTGACAGAGACCGGCGCCATCGAGCAGGGGCTGGTCAATCTGTTGAAGAGCTTTGCCCGGCGCCGGCTGTCGGGACTGCTGGAGATCCGGGATATCCCGGCCAGGGCCACCATTTATATAGATGATGGAGAGATCGTCCATGCGGTTCATGACTCCGTTGCCGGGAAGAAGGCCCTCTTCCGGATCTTTCGGGAGAAGGTGGCCGCGCCGCTCTTTCATCCACAGCCCGTATCCGTGACCCCGACAATCCGGGAGGGGCTCGAATCGCTGATCCTGGAGGGAGAGAAGGAGGCGGGAATCTTTCATCGGATCGACACCGGCTCCTTTGATCGACCCCTGACCATCGACCCGGAGAAGCTTTCGGCCATTCCCGAGATGAAGGCCCGCAGGGGCCTTATCCATATCCTCGATCTAATCGGCGAGGGCAACTCCATGAAGAGGGTCTTTGACGAGAGCCGGATGATCGATTCCGGAACCTATACGAACCTGATCTATCTGATCAAAAAGGGGATCGTGACGGTTCAGCCCCAGGCGGCGCCTGTGGTGCGGATCCTCATCGACAGTTCTGCAGATCTTCCGGATACGGCTCTGGAGAAGTATCCCTCGATCTACAGGGTCTCTCATGCCGGGATGCCCTCCTCGGGATCGACCTTTGATCATCTCTTCGCGGATCTGGCACAGGAGAACGACATCCTGGCCATACTTCCCGCAGAGGAGCTGAACCCGGCCATCCGCCAGGCCAGGGCCGCAAGAGATTTGAGGATGGAGAGCTATACCGCGCGCCGGCGGGCCCGCTATGGTCGGAATGTCCCTCTATTTTTGGAAATCATCGACAGCCGGCTGATCTCCCTGGGAACCGGGCTTCTGGCCCTGGAGGCTGCCCGGCGTATCGACGAGGGATGGCCCCCGGAGACGGTGCGGGATCATATCACGGGGCTGACTCCTGAGATGCGCCTGCTGCTGGCGCCGGATTCCCACCGTCGCATCAAAGACCTGGTCGGCATGGGAGGGCTGAGGGCATTGCTGGCCGATCTTTCCGGGGCCAGACCCATCCTTGGGGTCCGGAAGGGACAATTGGTATTCATGGACCGGGCAAGGGGAGAAAAAAGGGTGATCCACGGGCTGCTCCGATGGCTCGAATGGAGCCTGAAAGATCTTCCTGCCCCTGATGTTTTGGTGCGCATTGGTCTGCTCTGCGGAGCCGATACCGAAGAAGGGGGAGAACTTGATCGCCTTTCTGAGGCTATCGGGAACCGTTTCAACTGTCAGGAGACGATCCGGAGCCGGGTCGGCGCTGTGATGACGGACCTCTGCGGTCCCAATGTTTTAGGGGTGGCCTGTCTGCCGATATGCACATTTCCATCGGAAAATCGAAAAAACATCGGTCGATCTCAAAAGATCTGACGGCAAGTCTCGTCCTCACTGTTCTGATGGTCTCCCTTCTTTCACTGGGGGTCTATTATCATATGGCGGCTCGAAAAACGGCCCAGGCCATGGAGAACCGGATTGACGAGTACATCACTTTTCTGTCCGGCAGTCTGGAGATGCCCTTATGGAACTTCGAACTCGACACGATCCGCTATATAGGCCGCTTCATTTCCCGCAGCGAGCATCTGGTGCTGTTGCGGATCAATGACTTTGTCGGGAATACGATTCTGGAGATCCGGGAGCCGGGAGATTATACGACCCTGCTGACCCGGGAGCAGGAGATTTTCCACAACGGCAAATATGTCGGAAAGGTCCATCTCTCTTTGTCCCCGCGCTTCTACGAGAGGGTCAACCGGAGGCTTCTCTTAACCACCCTGCTGACCGCGGCCGCGATCTCGGCCGCCCTCTTTCTGGTGACGGGGATGCTGTTGCGGATCTTTCTGCGGTCCCCCCTGCGGGGACTCCAGGAGACGGTTCGCCGGTATACCGCGGGCATCGATGATGCCCCGGACCGGATCGACACGGCCGTGGAGTTTCTTCCTTTTGTATCGGTACTCGAAGAGATGGGGGAGCGGCTCCGGGATCAGATGGCACAGTTGAAGGAGACCGAGGAGAAGTACAGGACCATCTTTGAAAACTCCCTGGAGGGGATCTACCAGAGCACCCCTGACGGCCGTTTCATCAGTGCCAATCCGGCAATGGCCAGGCTTTACGGATACGATACCCCCGAAGCCCTCATGATCTCCATTACCGACATCGGCCGGCAGGGATACGCGGACCCCGAGGATCGTAAACGCTTCACGGCTCTTCTCGAATCCGAGGGGCATGTGCTGGGTTTTGAGACCCGGATCTTCCGCAAGGATGGAACCCCGGTCTGGATCTCTCAGACCGCTCGAACCGTGAAGGACGATGACGGAAAGGTGAAGTATTACGAGGGATTTGCCGTAGACATCACGGAGCGCAAGCGGGTTTCGATTCTGCGGCAGGGCAAGCTGATGGCAGAGGCTGAAAACCGTTCCAAAAGCGAATTTCTGGCCAACATGAGCCACGAGATCCGCACCCCGATGAATGCGATCCTGGGGCTGACGGACCTCTCCCTGCGCACCGATCTCAACCATCGCCAGCGGGATTACCTGGAGAAGATCCGGACCTCTGCGCATATGCTGCTGGGGCTCATCAACGACATTCTCGATTTTTCAAAGATCGAGGCCGGAAAACTGGAGCTGGAGGAGACGCCTTTCCAGCTCGGAAACCTGCTGGAGAGCATCGCGGACCTCTTTTCGGAAAAGGCGGCCAAAAAAGCGATCTCCCTCTTTGTCTCCGCAGATGAGAAGATCCCCTGCAATCTCGTGGGAGATCCCCTGCGGCTGCGGCAGATTTTGGCGAACCTGATCAGCAACGCGGTCAAATTTACCGAGACCGGGGAGATCTTTGTCATGGCCGAAAAACTCCGGGGATTGAATCACCAGGTGGAAGTCCGCTTTTCGGTGAAAGATTCCGGCATCGGCATTCCCGAGGAGAAGATCGGCACTCTCTTTGATGCGTTTGCCCAGGCCGACGGCTCCACCACCCGAAAATATGGCGGAACCGGTCTGGGGCTGGCCATCTGCAAACGGCTTGTCGAGATGATGGGCGGGGAAATCCAGGTCAAGAGCCATCCGGGCCGGGGCAGCAGATTCTCCTTTACTGCCAGATTCAGTATTGAAAAGGGTTCAGACGCGGTCTGTTCCCTGACGCTGCCGGAGTCTCTTCAGGGAAAGCGGACCCTGCTGGCCGATGAGAATTCAACCTCCCGGTCTCTTCTGGGGAATATCCTGCGTAGCATGGGGCTTCAGGTTGAAGAGGTCTCAGCCGGTATCGATCTCTTCAATGCGGTGATCCCGCCGGCCCGTCCCTTTGATCTGCTGGTCATCGATGCGGAGATCTCCGGCATCGATGCGGTGAAAGTGGTGCGGCAAATCCGCGCCTCGGATGGAATGGAGCGGACCGGCATTATCGTGGTGGTCGATTTCGGCGGAGAGGAGACCGTCAAGCTGGCCCGCCTGGCCGATGCCGTTATTACCCGGCCAGTGAAACGATCCCAGTTGCATGAGGCGGTCCTCCGCTCCCTGAATGGCTCCCCTTCGCCCCGGGTCCCGGAGGAGACCCCTTCCCCCCTGGTTCTGGAAGAGATGCGGGTACTTCTGGTGGAGGACAACGAGATCAATCAACAGGTGGCCAAAGAGATTCTGGAACAGGCCGGGATTATAGTTTCGGTGGCCGGGGACGGGGAGATCGCACTGCAGAAGGTCTGTTCCCAGCCTCTTGAAAGCCCCTTCCATGCCATCCTGATGGATGTTCAGATGCCCCGGATGGACGGTCTGGAGGCGACGCGCCGGATTCGGGATCGGGAGGCCTGGAAGGGGATATCGCCGGTTCCGATCATTGCGATGACGGCCCATGCCATGAAGGGGGACCGTGAGCGCTGCTTTGCGGCCGGTATGGACGAATATCTCTCGAAACCTATCCAGACCGAGGAACTCTTCTCAATTCTTTGCGGATGGAGAGGTGCGGAGGTCAAATCGATTGGAAGATCTGCGCTGCAACTGCCGGGAATCGATGCCGAGACAGCTCTTTGTGATGTGGGGGGAAAGAGGGAGCTGCTGGCCAAGGTCTCGGAGAAGTTCGTGGAGAACTATCGGAATGCGGCGCAGCAGGTGCTTGAATGCCTGAACAGCCAGGACTGGGCTGGGGCAAGGGAGATCGTCCACAACATCAAGGGCGTCTCGGGCATCTTTTCGGCCGGAGAACTTTTTGCCGCGGCCCGGGATCTGGATGCCGTGCTGAAGGAGAGATCGGTAAGGCCACCGGAGTTTCTGATCCGCAACTTTGAAACCCATCTTGCCACGACCCTGGAATCCCTCCAAATCCTGAAAAATCATCTGCGAGGGCAAGCGAAGGAGTAAGGAAAATCAAATGCTTAACCGGCTGAAACTTGCATCCCGAATCTATTTGTGCGGCATCGCGCTGCTCTTCTGTTTTGTTATCGCGCTGCTGTGGCTTCACTATCAGTTCCAGCAGCAGATGTATCAGGCTCGCTACGATCAGATCCAGAAGCTGGTGATTTCTGCCTCCGGCATCCTGGGCCATTTTTCCGATGCCGAGCAGAGCCGCTCCATGAGTCGGGAACAGGCCCAGGTCATGGCAAAAGATACTGTCCGGGATCTGCGCCATACGAAAAACGAGTATTACTGGATCATCGATATGAATCATTTCATGATCATGCATCCAATTCCCGAGGCCGGCCTTCATGAGACCAATGCGGCCGATCTCAAAGATGCCTACGGAACCCCGATCGTTGAGGAAATGGTGAAGGTTGCAAAGGAGAAAGGCGGCGGATTTGTCAAGTATTATTGGCCCAAACCCGGATCAGAGAAGCCCCTGCCCAAGATCTCCTATGTAAAGTATTTCGAGGAATGGGGCTGGATCGTCGGCTCCGGCGTCTACATGGATGATATCCTGGACCAGGTGAACAAGATGGCCTATGCCTCGGGAGGGGTGGTGGCCGCGATCCTGTTTTTCGGCCTGCTCCTTTTCTGGCTCATGGTCCGTTCCATTGTCCGACCGGTGCGGGAGGTGGCTCAGGGGCTCAACGAAGGGGCTGAGCAGGTGGCCATTGCCTCGGCTGAGGTCTCTTCCGCAAGTCAGGGCCTGTCTCAGAATGCCACAGAGCAGGCCGCGGCTGTGGAGGAGAGTTCGGCATCTCTGGAGGAGATCACCGCGATGAGCCGGGAGACCGCAAACCTCACCCGCGGCGCTGAGAATCTGATGAACGAAAACATCTCCAAATCGGGGCAGTCCCTCAAGGCGCTCATCGAGCTGACCCGGGAGATGAATCAGGTCGAGGCCGACAGCGGCCAGATGTCCGGGATCATGAAGACCATCGACGACATCGCATTCCAGACCAATCTGCTGGCCCTGAATGCAGCGGTGGAAGCGGCCAGAGCCGGAGATGCCGGGGCCGGATTTGCGGTGGTGGCCGACGAGGTCCGGCAGTTGGCCCTTCGGGCCACCGAGGCTTCTGCAAACACCCAGGAGCTGATAGACCGGACCGTCAAGCGTGTGGTCTCGGCTGCAGGGGCCATCCGGGAGGTGAACAATGATTTCGAGGGGATCATCGAAAGCGCCACTCTCATGGGAGAAAAGACCGCATCCATCACCCGGGCCAGCGAAGAGCAGAGCCGGGGCATGGATCAACTGAGCCAGGCCTCGGAGGATATCGATATCGCGATTCAGCGGATCGCGGCCGGCGCCCAGGAGTCTGCGGCCGCGGCCCAGGAGATGGCGGCACAGGGTGCGGAGATGAACCATTTCGCGGAAAGGCTCATGGAGATTATCAACGGCCGTTCCGGCAGAGGACGGCGCGGGGAAGATCCCGATCAAAATGGCGCATGATTGACACCGGAAGCAGACAGAGTGTACTAATCGTCGATGATGTGCCGGCCAACATCCGGATTCTCGAATTTGTCCTCCGAAGCGATAAATACGAGATCCGTGTGACCACCAACGGAGCGGAGGCCCTGGAGCTGTCCCAGGGGCCCGAGCCCCCGGATCTGATCCTGCTCGACATCACCATGCCGCTCATGGACGGCTATGAGGTCTGCCGGATATTGAAGGAAAACGCCGGGACCCGTCAGATACCGGTCATCTTCATCACCTCCCGCACCGAAGAGGAGGAGGAGGCCAGAGGCTTCGAGCTGGGGGCCGTGGACTACATCACAAAGCCCTTCAGCCCGGCCATTGTCCGGGCCCGGGTCAACACCCAACTCGCGCTGAAGCGGTATCGGGATCATCTGAAGGATCTGGTGAGCGAGCGGACCGCAGAGCTGACCAAGACCAACAAGCAGCTCCAGTGGGAGATCGCCAGAAGAAAGCGGGCCCAGGCCGAACTGAAACGCTCCCACGATGAACTGGAACAGCGGGTAAAAGAGAGAACCGCGGAACTCTCCCGCAGCAACGGACTGTTAAAAGAGGAGATCCGGAAACAGGAGATCAGCATCGAACTGGCTAAGCGTCTTCTTCATTATATAAACGGGGACTTTCCCCGGATGACGAACCTGCCGGATGGCCGGATTCTCTTTGTCGAGCCCCTGCTCATTCCCTGCCATGCCGAGGGCGGGGATCACCATTTCTTCCGGACCTTGAACCGCGGAGGGAAAAAAAGGACGGTCATCAGCCTGAAGGATCAGTCGGGACATGAGGTGGGCTGTGTGCTGAGAAGCATTCTGACGGATCTGGCCCACAAGGACATTCTGACAGATGGGGGAGATGAGGAGATCGGAGAGACCATGGGCCGCCTCAATACCGAAGTCTGCAGATCCAATCTTCTGGGAACCGAGGATTTCTTCACCGGGATCACGGCAGAACTTCACCACGACACCCTTCTTTTCCGGTATGTCTCCGCGGGCCATCCGCCACTGCTGCTCATTCGGGAGGATACGGTTCAAAGCCTGCCCATGCCGGGAGAGCCGGGAAGCAATATCCCGGTGGGAATTCGGGAGGGGTTCTATTATACTGCCGGAGAGTGCCGCCTTCAGGTCGGAGACCGGCTCATCTTCTATACTGACGGTCTCACGGAGATGCCCCTTTCGGCCGGCAAAGAGATGATCAATATCGAGGGGCTCGAACAGTTGACCCGGCGGCTGGTTGAGCAGTGGCGCAAGGATCGGGGCTGTGCGGCTCCGGTTTCTGCCCTGATGCGGGGGATATTGAATGCCATTGCCCGGGAGGCCGAACAGGAGGTGACGCCCCTGGGATCTGATGGCAAGCGCCACAACAGCTCAGACGATGATGTCACCCTGCTGGGGCTGGAGGTAGAGTCCGCAGCAGAGACGGAGATGATGATCCTCTACCCCTCTGGCGCAGAGGATCTCAGCGGGGCCATCGAGAAGATCTGCCGGCGGATGGAGTCCCGATGGGCAAAATCGAGTGGTGCGGAACCGCTGCACCATCTGCGCACCGTCATCGGCGAAGCTGTGATCAATGCCTGGCGTCACGGCAACCGCAGAGAATCATCAAAGCCGATACAGGTGGCCTGGCGAATCGGAAACGATCTGACGGTTACGGTGGCCGACATGGGCTCCGGGTTCGATATCGACACGATTCCGGACCCCACAGCCGCGGAGAATCTCACCCGGACATCGGGAAGGGGGGTCTATATTATTCGCCAGTTTGCAGATAAAGCCCGTTGGCAGAACCAGGGGCGCGAAGTGGAGATCTGTTTTTACCGGCAATCCGCGGGCAGTGAGCTGTTCGGGGATGACGATTCCGGTTTTTTTGATGAGTTTCAAGAGGAAATCTTTCAGCAGAAGGAGGGGATAATGGAGCTATCGGTCAATCGACAGGGAGAGAGCGCCCGCTTTTCAATTGCGGGAAATATCGATGAACAGGGGGCCGAGGAGTTGAAGAGAAAGTTCAAGGAGATGAACACCGCATCTATGAAGGAGATCGTCTTTGATTTCAGGGGAGTGAATCACATCGGCAGCGCAGGTATCGGCAAGCTGCTGCTCTTTTACAAGGATCTGGCGCTGAACGACGGCACTCTGCGGATCGAAAACGCCTCCCAGACCATCTATGAGCTTTTCACGGTGCTGAAGCTCGACTCTATTTTCTCCATATCAAAGGCTTGATGGATGGAAGATCCGGCAAAAAGAAAGACCATACTGATTGTCGATGATGCACCGGCCAACATCCGAGTGCTGATGGAGATCCTGAAGATGGATTACGAGATCCGGGTGGCCACAAGCGGCCCAGAGGCGCTGGAGATAACGCTGGGTGATCAGACAGATCCGCCCCCGGATCTGATCCTGCTGGATATCATAATGCCGGAGATGGACGGCTGCGAGGTCTGCCACCGCTTCAAAGCCGAACCGGCCACAAAGGATATTCCGGTGGTCTTTGTCACTGCGAGAACCGATGACGAGACCCTGAAGCGGGGATATGAGGCCGGAGGGACCGATTATGTGCGAAAACCGGTCAGCCGGGTCGAGCTGCTGGCCCGGATCAAGTCCGCATTGGATCAGAAGGAGCTGACCCGGAAGCTGATCGAGGAGGAGAAGCTTCAGGGGATACTGGAGATGGCCGGCGCAGTCTGCCATGAGCTGAACCAGCCCATGCAGTCCATCTCGGGTTTTTCTCAACTTCTGATGATGGAGATGAAAGAGGATGATCCGAAATATGAGTATCTCTCCATCATCAAGAGCCAGGCGGACCGGATGGGGGGGATCACCCGGAAGCTGATGAGGATCACCAAGTATGAGACGGTCGATTATATCGAGAGCACAAAGATCATCGATATCGACAGGGCTGCAAAAGATGGAGAGTCATCCGATTAGGGCGTGAACCGCCCCTGCCCTATTTATAGAGGGTGAGGACCAGCCCCTCTTTGATGATCATGCTGCCGCCCTTTGCCCGATCCAGAATCCGGATCGTCTTGCGAGAGGCCCGCTTTGGGTCCGGGGTTCGGCCCGGTTCAACGCCTTTGAGTTCCCGAACCGCTCTTCTGTACTCCTTTTCGCCAAAGAAGAAGCGGATTGCGCCCCCGGGAACATTCTCCCATCGGCCATACTGCTGGATGATTTCGACCGCCGGGTCGGTAAATCCCCGCTGCTGTTTCCGCGTATTTGCATGTTTGCTGAATACCATGACGACGACACCTCCCTGGTCTTTAAATGTTCTCCTTTGGGGAAAAACCTGTCGCTGGCCTGTATGATTCCATTCTTGCAGAAGTGAAGCGCGTTTTTCAATAGGGCCGTTGCGGTAAAAAACGGGAAGGGTTCGCCTACCGTACCTGTTTAGAAGAGATTCCGGAAGGATAGCAATACTTGCTTGACAGGTCTCTCTTCTTTTTTATAAAATAAAAATCGTCTGTGGAAATCACGATCAGGCCAGCAGCAAGCTTTTTAAGCCGTTTGTATCTGTTGTTGAACCAGAAGGCGGAAAGAAAAAAACGATTTTCGCCCCAATGCGGTTCCCGAGGAGAGCTTTTACGCAATGAAGCGGCGCACCTTTCTTAAACTGGCAGGCATCGGCAGCCTATCTGTTGCGGCAGGCTGCACCTCCCGTCCGGAAAACACCCTCTATTCCCTTGTCCGAGCCCCTCATGACATGGTCACCGGCGAAGTCCGCTGGTATGCCTCGGTCTGCCGGGAGTGCCCTGCGGGGTGCGGGATTCTGGCAAAGGCACGGGAGGGAAGGGCCGTGAAGATCGAAGGCAATCCCTACCACCCGGTGAACCGGGGGGCCATCTGCATGCGGGGGCAGGCCGCACTCCAGGGGCTCTACAATCCGGACCGGCTCATGGCCCCGAAAATCAAAGGCCATGACGGAACCTTCAAGGATATCTCCTTTGAAATGGCAAAGGGGATTTTGCAGAAGAAGGTTAAGGGGGCCGCGGGAAAGGCGGAGGGGGGCATCCGGATGGTGACGGAGACAACAGGAGAGACCCTTTACGAACTCTTCTCCGATGCTTTGGGCCGCAGCGGCGCATTGAAGCCGCTGGTGCTGGAGCCCTTTGCCTATGAGTCTTTGAGAGCCGCGCACAAGGCGGCTTTCGGAGATGAAGCCCTCATCTCCTACCGGATGGAGGGGGCAGATTTCCTCCTCTGTTTCGGGGCCGATTTCCTGGAGACCTGGCTCTCTCCGGTGGAGTACAGCCGGAAGTTCGCGGCCATGCACGGGCTCGAAGAGAAACGAAAGGGGCGGTTTTTCCATGTCTCTCCGGTTCAGACCCTGACCGCGGCCAACGCGGATCTCTGGCTCGGGTGCAGGCCCGATACCGAGGCCGCTGTCGCGATGGGGCTGATCAAGGCCGCGCTCGATTGGGGAAGGGGAGAGCATCTCTTTGATGAACTCAAACACGGTCTTTCCCGCGCGACGGCCGCGTACACGCCGGAGAAGGTCTCGGAAGAGACAGGAATTGCGGTTGAGGATTTCAACCGCCTTTCAAATGGACTGCTGGAGAGCCGATGGCCCCTGGTGCTGCCGACCGGATCGGCAAACGAAGGGCCCAACGCTGTAAAGGCCGATATCGCATCGATCCTGCTCAATTATATCATCAATCCGACCCTATCCCTTTTCGACTTTACCGGGCCCCAAAGGGTAACGACCGCGGCCCCAAGAGCCGAGGCCGATCAATTCTTCGATACCCTGTCCGGCCGGCCCCCGGAACTGCTGCTGATCTACAATGCCAACCCGGTTTACGGATTTCCGCCCGCCCGAGGCGTCGAGGCTGTAAAGGCGATGCTGGAAAAGGATGCCCCCTTTGTGGTCGCATTTTCCAATTTTATGGACGAGACCGCGGCCGTGGCTGACCTGATCTTCCCCACGAGGCTCCCCCTCGAGATGTGGGATGAGTACGGCGGAAAAGAGGGGATTTACGCCACCCTGCAGCCGGCTACGGGCCTGCTCGCTCCGGTTCCCCACATCGGAGATCTCTTTCTGGAGGTCTTCTACTCCGCGGAGAATCGTCCGGCAGCCGATTACAAGTCGCTTCTGATGCGGTCGGGAATGGAAAAGGCCGGGGTCAGGTCCGAGCGGGAGTGGCTGATGGATGTGATAAGGGTGGGGGGAAGTTTCAAGGAGAAGGAGCCTGTAAAGGCCAATGCGCCGCAGGTCAATCCTGATGTGCCGGCGATGCTTTCCGGCCCCGTTTCCGATTCCCTTTCCGATTATGGGAATGGCGCTGCTTCCGGAGAGACCCGAAGAGAAACTCTCGCCTTTCTGGCCCTGCCCTCCATCCGCTTCTTTGACGGCCGCGGGGGCAACAGACCCTGGCTCTGCGAGATCCCCGATCCCATGACCAAGGTGGCCTGGAACACTCCGGCCATCCTCCATCCCGAGACCGCAGCCGCGTACAAACTCGCGCAGGAGGATCTGGTCGAGATCGAATCGGAATGGGGGAAACTCCACGCTCCTGTCTATATCACCGCCGGGATTCAGCCCGGAGTCATCGCCATGCCGATGGGGCAGGGCCACTGGGGGTATGGCCGGTATGCGGACCAAATGGGGACCAATCCGCTGATTCTGATGCCGCCCCACACCAATCCCGAGTCCGGCGGCCCCATCTGTGCGGCTCCGGTGACGATGGTAAAGAGAGGTCGCCGGGAGCGGCTTGCCAACACCGACGGCAGCCGGTCCCAGCACGGACGGACCATCGCGCTCACCACCTCGATTGAGGAGGTCACAGCCCATGACGCGAACCATCCGGTGAAACACGGCCTCACCATGCACGATGCCCCCATCTGGATGCCGACCCCCGAAGGCTACGACAAGCATAAGGACTTCTACCCTGCCCACGAGCATGACGGATACCGGTGGGCCATGACCGTGGACCTGGACAGGTGCATCGGCTGCGGCGCGTGCGCTGCTGCCTGCTACGCGGAGAACAACGTCGGCACTGTGGGGATCGAAAGGATGCTGGAGGGGCGGGAAATGTCCTGGCTGGCCATCCAGCGGTACATGGACGACGACCATCCCGAACGGGTGATCTTTCTGCCCATGCTCTGCCAGCACTGCGACAACGCGCCCTGCGAGTCGGTCTGCCCGGTCTATGCCCCCCACCATTCCAAGGAAGGGTTGAACAACCAGATATACAACCGGTGCATCGGAACCCGCTTCTGCTCCCAGAACTGCCCCTACAAAGTCCGGCGCTTCAACTGGTTCAGTTGGCAGTGGCCCGAACCGTTGAATCTGCAGCTCAATCCGGATGTGACGGTGCGCGGCAAAGGCGTGATGGAGAAGTGCTCCTTCTGCATCCAGCGGATCAAAGGGGCCCACGGGATCGCAAAGAACGAGAACCGGAAGATCAGAGACGGGGAGGTGGTTCCGGCCTGTATGCAGACCTGCCCCACGGGGGTCTTCACCTTCGGCAATCTCCTGGATGAAAAGAGCCGGGTCCGAAAGATGGTGGAGGATCAGCGGGCCTATCAGATCCTGAGCTATCTCAACACAAAGCCTGCGGTCTTTTATCTGAAGAAAGTGACGCAGCACATCTGAAGAAATGGACGGAGTGGACAGGATAGACAGAGTGGAGGCTGAAACCCTGAGACCTTTGCCGGGATCTTCATTTCCAGAATTCACCTAAAACCGAAAAAAGAGAAGACGTCACCATGTCCCGACTCAGCTATGCGGAAATCGACCGGACCGTACTCGACACCCTGACGCCGCCCAGGCGGGCCTACTGGCTAACGGTTGCCGTTCTCTTCTGCGGCATCCTCATCGGCGCAACCTGCTGGGGATACCAGATCCTGGTCGGCATCGGCGTCGGGGGCCAGAACCACCCGGTGGCTTGGGGAACCTATCTCATCAACTTCGTCTTCTGGGTGGGCATAGCGCACTCCGGAACCCTTATCTCGGCCATCCTCTATCTCTTCCGGGCCGGATGGCGCAACCCGATCGCAAGAGCCGCGGAGACCATGACCGTCTTCGCGGTCTGCACAGCCGGCCTCTTCCCCCTGATCCATCTGGGCCGGGTCTGGCTGGTCTATTACATGCTCCCCTATCCGAATCAGCGGAACCTCTGGCCCAACTTCCAGTCGCCTCTGGTCTTCGACCTCATCGCGATCAGCACCTACCTCACCGTCAGCTCCCTTTTCTGGTATACCGGATTGATCCCCGACATCGCCAGAGCCCGGGACAATGCCACCGGAACCCGAAAGAAGATCTACAAGATCCTCTCTCTGGGCTGGACCGGCGAGTTGGAACAGTGGCGCCACTATTCAAGAGGCTATCTCTTCTTTGCAGCCCTGGCCACCCCTCTTGTGATCTCGGTCCACAGCGTGGTCTCCTGGGACTTTGCCCTCTCCGTGGTTCCGGGGTGGCACTCGACAATCTTCGCGCCCTATTTCGTTGCCGGCGCGATCCATTCAGGCCTCGCCATGGTCATCACCCTGATGATCCCCTTGAGGGCCATCTTCAACTACAAGCGGATCATCACCGATGACGTGCTGGAGAATGTGGCCAAGACCATCATCTTCACCGGGCTGATCGTCGGCTTTGCCTATGCCACAGAATACTTCATCGCCTGGTACAGCCACAACCCGGTGGAGATCGAATCCTTCCGGTGGCGGGCTCTGGGCGATTATACGGTGGAGTTCTGGATAATGGTGATCTGCAACACCCTGATCCCGCTGCTCTTCTTCATCAAAAAGATCCGCAGGAGCGTCCCCTGGCTCTTCGGCATCTCGATTCTGGTCAATGTTGGGATGTGGTTCGAGCGCTTCGTGATCATCGCAGGGGGCCCTGCTCATGGTTTCATCCCCCACTCCTGGGGGCTCTACTCTCCTTCGATGGTGGAGTTCGGGATCATGCTCGGCACATTTTCCCTTTTCTTCTTTCTCTTTTTCCTCTTTGTCAAACACCTGCCGTCGGTCTCCATGACCGAGATGAAAGAGCTTGTACACGAAGGAGAAAACAGCCATGATTAGGCGACATGTAATGGGGATATTCAACGACGAGGACCGCACCATCGACGCGATAAAGGCGCTCAAGGAATCGGCCTTTCCCATTAAAAAGGTTCACAGCCCCATTCCGAGCCACAAGCTGATGGATGCGATGGGGGTGAGGAAAAGCCTGCTCGGCTATTTCACCCTTATGGGCGGGATTGCCGGCTTTTTCATCGGCTTTTTTCTGGCCATGTATACCTCGGTCCAGTGGAACCTGATCGTCTCGGGAAAGCCGATCGTGGCGCTGGTTCCCTTCTTTATCGTCGGGTTTGAATGCACCATCTTGTTCGGGGTCTTGGGCAACGTCATAGGCCTGCTGACCCTCTCGCGGCTGCCGAGATACAAGAACCTGCAGCAGTATGATGAGCGGCTCTCAGGAAACCACTTCGGAATCGTGGCCGAATGCGAAGAGGGTCAGCAGGAGAACCTGACCCGCTTTTTCGAAGAAAAAGGGGCCGAGACCAAAAGAGTCTATATCTACTGATATCTACTATGTCCACTAATCTCCACTCATACCATCGGACAAACACCACAAAGGACAGCTATGAAAACGGCTAAGAATCAGGGTGCTGAGATGAGAAGATGGGTTTTCCCGGCCGGATTTCTGGCCCTGGCGGTCATCGGCGGCGCAAGCTTTTTTGCCGGGATCGGCGGAAGCCATCCGGAGCGGGCATGGCAGGCGTACCATATCAACTTTCTGCTCTGGTCCGCGATCGCGCAGGGGGGAATGCTCTTCTCCATGATCATGCACATGACCCGGGCCAAATGGAGCGGCCCTCTTTCCAACCTGTCGGAATCCTTTGCTGCGTTCTTCCCCCTCTCCTTTCTGCTCTTTCTGATCCTCTTTCTGGGCCGGGAATACCTCTTTCCGTGGCTGCACCAGGATCTGCACGGCAAGGAGGTCTGGCTCAACATACCCTTCCTATTCACCAGAGATCTCATCGGCCTTGCCATCCTCTACGGGCTCGGCTTTGCCTATCTCTACAACGCGCTGCAGCTCAAGGCCGTCGGCAGCGGAGCCCGAGGAGGGGCATTGAGGGGAATCGTGGGCCGCTGCAGCGGCAAAGGCGAAACCGATGCCGGACAACAACGGTGCAAATGGCGGATGACCCTCTTCGGCGGCTTCTACATCTTCGCTTTCGCGGTGGTCCTGTCGCTCATCTCATACGATCTGGTAATGAGCATGGACCCGCACTGGATCTCCACCCTTTTCGGGGCCTACTCCTTTGTCAAAGCCTTCTATCTGGGGCTGGGGGGGCTTTTGATCCTCGCGTCGATCCAGTACCTTTCAAACCGGGAGAAAACCGCGCTCACCCCCGCACAGTTCCATGATCTGGGCAAACTCTTCTTCGGCTTCTGCCTGGTCTGGGCCGACTTCTTCTACTGCCAGCTCGTGGTGATCTGGTACGGCAACATCCCCGAAGAGACCCACTACGTCATCCAGCGAACCCTGCTGGCCCCATGGGAGTACCTGGCCTGGATCATATTTGCGGTCTGCTTCATCGTTCCCTTCTTCATCCTTTTGAACCAGAAGATCAAGACCAAGCCGGCATTCATGATCCTCCTCTGCTCGGTCATCATCATCGGCCTCTGGTTCGAGCATCTGCTGCTGCTGGGGCCTGCGTGGAACGCCAATGCCCAGACCATACCCGTCGGCATCAACGACGGCCTGATCACCCTGGGCTTTTTCGGGCTGATGGCTTCGGCCATCGCCTTGTACTTCAACCTCTTTCCGGAACTTGTCCCCGTCAGGGGAGGGGAGATGCGCTGATATGGACATCCGCACCTGGCTCAAGAACAGCCATACCGCCGTCTGGCAGAACCGGGGAACCCTCTTTTTTACCGGACTCACCGCAGTTCTCGTACTTCTTTTTCTCTACCTATTCTACGCGGTACCGGCAGCCTCGGTAGGGCCCGAACAGCCCATCCCCTTCAGCCACCGGGTCCATGCCGGAGACAAGGCCATCTCATGCGAGTTCTGCCACTCCTATGTGGGCAGATCCGCGTTTCCCGGGATGCCTCCGGTGGAAAAGTGTCTCTACTGCCACGAATACATCATCAAAAACCATCCCGAAATTCAGAAAGAGCACGAATACTTCAATACCAACACCCCCACACCCTGGGCAAAGGTCAGCTACATCCCGGAGCATGTCTTCTTCAAACACATCCGCCACATCAAAAAAGGCGTCGCGTGTCAGGAGTGCCACGGCCCCGTGGAGACCCAGGATCGGCTTCCTCAAAGGACCTTTCTCATGGAATTCTGCATCACCTGCCACGAAGAGCGGGGGGCCAACATGGGATGCTGGCTGAGCTGTCACAACTGATGGTCGAAACTGCAACCGCCAAAGGAGAGAGGAACGTGTCAATCCCATCGCTTCCGATGACTGAAAATTACGAGACCGCAAAGGGGTTCTGCATCACCTCCGGATTCTGGATGATGATCGCCACCTTCATGGGCCTGCTGGGGGCCACCGAGCTGATGGCGCCGGATATCCTGGAAAACATCGGATGGCTCGTCTTCGGCAGAGTCCGGCCCGTCCATGTCAATCTTGTCCTCTTCGGCTTCGTAACCCCGGGGCTGCTGGCGGCTGCCTTCTACTATATGCCCCGGCTGCTGCGGACAACTCTGTACAGTGAAAAACTCGGGGTGGTCTCGGTGCTGGTCTGGAACCTGACCCTGGTCGCGACCGTGGTGACATTGAGCGCCGGCTACACTCAGGGCCGGGAGTATGCCGAGATGATCTGGCCTGTGGACATGATGGTGGTCATCTCCTTTCTACTGGTCTTCATCAATCTCTTTCTGACTCTCCGTACCCGAAAGGAGCCGGTGCTATATGTATCGGTCTGGTACGTCTTTGCCGCGATCGTGCTGACGGCCACCACCTATTCTCTGGGCAACGTGATCTGGCGGCCCGGTTCGGGCGCGCTCCGGGGCATTCCCGATGCGATCCTGCTCTGGTTTTACGGCCACAACGTCTTCGGACTCCTGCTCACCCCCCTTGCCCTGGGCGTAACCTACTACGTCATCCCCAAGGCCGTGAACCGCCCATTATACAGCCACACCCTGTCGCTCATCGGCTTCTGGTCACTGATCGTGGTCTACACCCACATAGGAACCCATCATCTGATCCAGGTTCCGGTTCCCACATGGCTCAAGGTGATCGCGATCGTGGACAGCATCGGCATGGTGATCCCGGTGATGGTGGTGCTCATCAACATCTGGTACACGGCCAAAGGAGAATTGGGAAAGATCCACGCGGACATCGGAGCCAAGTTCGTCTTTGCCGGCACCATCATGTATTTTTTCGTCAGCATCCAGGGCTCCATGATGGCGCTGCCGCAGGTGCAGCGGGTGACGCACTTCAACAACTGGGTGGTGGGACACGCGCATATCGGCGTTCTCGGCTTTGCCGGGATGATCTCGCTGGGTGGCCTCTATTATGTGCTGCCGAGGATTGCGGGCAAGCCCCTCTTCAGCCGGTTTCTGGCCGATTTTCAGTACTGGATGGTGCTGATCGGCGTCTCCGGCTTCACCATCGTGCTGACCATCGCGGGGCTGATCCAGGGCAATGCCTGGCTCAACGGCGAGACCGTCTATCGGGTGCTGCCGCAGATCCATCTCTACTATGTGATCAGGGCCTCTTTAGGGGTTATGATCTTTCTGTCAGCCGTTGTCGGATTCTACAATATCATAAGAACGCTCTACTTCAATCCCGGAGAGTCTGCATCATGAGGATGACCCCCCTTGCCATCATCGTCGGCAGCCTGCTGCTGCTCTTTACCATCGTCTTTATGGTGGTGGTGACGCCCTGGTACACCACCCGGAACCAGGCCCCGTCCGAGATATTCCGCCACCGGGAGACTCCCGAGGCCCAGGGCCGTCTCATCTATATCGAGAACGGCTGTGTTTACTGCCACACCCAGTCCATCCGCACCATAGACTGGGGCATCGGCGCGGAACGGATCGCGCAGGCCGGGGATTATATAGCGGACCATCCGATCCTCCTCGGCTCCGAGCGCACAGGCCCGGATCTCTCACAAGAAGGCGGGGAGCATCCGGACGACTGGCACATGGCCCACTTCGTCAATCCGAGATTCACCCGGCCCATGTCGATCATGCCGGCCTTCAAGTTTTTGGGAACCGACAAGCTCAGACTGCTGACGAGCTACGTCCAGAGCCTCGGGATGAAGGATGCGGATGCGCGGGTGCTGCGCCAGCTCTACTGGAAGGAGGCCGCGACCAGAGCCTACGAGGCGGGCCCGGTGGAGAATGTGAGATGGCTCCACGACCATGTGCCCGAAGGGTGGCGGATACTGCCCAACCCGTATCCGACCACGCCCGCGGGTCTGGCCCGTGGCCATAAAATCTACCAGGATTTCTGTTTCGGCTGCCACGGCCCCATCGGCGACGGCATGGGCCCGGCCCAGCCCTTCATCTATCCGCCCCCGCTCAATTTCACGATCCTGAAGAATACCGACATCTCCGGCGGAATTTTATACTACCAGATCATGAACGGCATCACCGGAACCGCCATGCCCTATTTCAAGAAGGATCTGGAGTCGGAGAAGATCTGGGATGTGGGCAACTATGTAGCGGTCTATTTCATCAACCAGACCGATGCGGACGGGGAGCCAAAGGCGATCGATGCGGCGAATGAGCCGATGGATATGCCGGGGGAGGAAAGCAGCGATCAGCCGCCGGTGGGGCCGGATCTGCCGGAATGATGCACCGAAAAGAAGAAATTAGAGAGAAAAATCATTTGAAGAAATCCGAAGACGGGGAAATGCTGGACGAATATGATTTCAGCAGAGGCGTCAGAGGTAAGTATGTCAACAGATTCAAGGACAAGGATTGCAGGATTGTAAAAAAAACATCAAAGAAGGAATATCTCAACAGACAGATATAGAATGAAGAATTTGGAAACATATATTTCAGAAAGAAAAAAACATGACCCTGAGTTTGCAGAAGGATTTGAAACGGGTTATGAAGAATTCAAAATCGGGGTCTTGCTGAAGATGGCAAGAGAAGAAGCAGGGCTCACACAAGAGCAGCTTGCTAGAAAGCTTAACACAAAAAAAGCAGCAATTTCCCGCATTGAAAATCATGCCGAAGATATGAAATTATCTACTTTGAAAAAATTTGCAGAGGCATTGGGTAAGAAAATTACAATTCATGTTCAGTGAGGAAAACATGTATGCAGTGGAGTTCAGAACAACAATAAAAGACGGGATTATTGAAATTCCTGAAAGATATCGGAAAAAAATAAAATCCAACGTGAGAGTCATATTGCTGGCAGAAGATGATGAGGAATCAGCTTCCGATGGTGTCTTATGAGTTATACAATTCTAAGAAATTCCGAGGGCAGTTGGTGGGAATTAACTCTTTGAACAGATATAATCTTTTGAATCTTCATATACCGGAGGATCAGATCAAAAGCTTCTGCAGCCGATGGAAGATCGATCAGTTCGCCCTTTTCGGATCTATTTTGCGGAATGATTTCAAAGATAAAAGCGATATAGACGTATTGGTGACTTTCAAAAAAAATGCCGAATGGAGCCTGTTCGATCAGGTCGATATGAAAGATGAACTGCAGGCGATTTTTGGCCGCCCAGTCGATCTGGTCAGCCGGAGGGGGATTGAAGGAAGCCGAAATCATCTTCGCCGGCAGGAAATCCTCAATTCCGCCAAGGTCATATATGGCGTCTCGTGATCTTGTCTATGTTCTCGACATCATTGAGGCTGGCGAATTGATACAGATGTTTATTGCCGGAAAGAACAGAGATGATTTTCTAAGATATGGGATACAATCGTTTATGCGGAATAGGGATATATGATTGTTAAAGTAGCTAATATAAGAAATTTAACTGACAAAAATCTGATATTGGATGATTTGAAATATTGGTTGAGCAAATCTCCTGAAGAAAGAGTCGAGGCCGTTGAATATCTGAGGAAACAAGTGCATGGAAGTTCAGCAAGACTTCAAAGAGTTGCTCGAGTTGTTCAACGCACATAAGGTCAAATATCTCATTGTCGGCGGTTATGCCCTTGCCTATCATGGGGCTCCAAGATATACAGGGGATATCGACATTTTTGTAAAACCCGAGAAAGAAAATGCACTTCGCATATTAAAGGCGCTAAACGATTTTGGCTTTGGTTCTCTCGGATTGAAAGAAGATGATTTTCAAAATACGAACAAGGTTGTACAGTTAGGTTTTCCACCGGTGAGGGTTGATATTATTACTTCCATTTCCGGCCTTTCCTGGGATGAGGCTTACAAAGACCATGATAAAGGAATATATGGTGATATTCCTGTAAATTATATCGGACGTGATCAGTACATCATTAACAAAAAGGCTTCCGGCAGAAAAAAAGATCTTGCTGATTTAGAAGCACTCGGCGAAAAATAAGACAAGACTCTATGTATTATCCATACTTTCTAACATACATGCTGGCCGGCTTCATCATCAGCATCCTCGTTTTCTTCTGGGCGCTGAAGACGGGCCAGTTCAAAGACCAGCAGCGGGCCCGATTTCTGCCGCTGGATGAGGAGGGAAAGCCGCACCACCAGGCGGCCCCGTCCCGGTTCTACCGGATCGAGGTCTACGGCCTCGTCTTTCTCGTCTGCGCCGGCCTTGCCGCGAGTGGAGCGCTGTTGGTCTTTTCCCTGATCTTTTTCGGTGACAAACCCTAACCGCTTAAGGGGATACGATATGCGATTCTACGATCTACTGAACTACCAACATTTCATCCTTTATCTCTTCCCGGCCATCATCTTCATGATCATTTTCGGGCTGGGGCTGAACTACAGCCATTTCAGAACCAAGAACACTGCCCGCCGGATCGAACATATCTCCTATGAGTTCCCGGATGGGATCAAGGACAGGGAGGAGCCCTTCCCGGTCATCCTCATCCTCATCATTGCGGGGACCCTGCTCTGGGGCTTTCTCTACACTCTTCTGACGGGCCTTCTGGAGGTGAAGATCGGATGAAGGATATGCTTGAAAAAGAGATCCCGAGGGAATCGGCAAGGGTGACATGGCTGGTGATCTTTCTTCTGGCCGGGGGCATTCTGGTAAAGGGCTTTTTCACCCTCTTCGTGGTAGGCGATCTCGGCATGCCCACTTGGGACTACCGGCCCATCGAGGACGTTCCGGGAGAGTCACCCTATGCGATCTATGAAACGCTTCCCTATCCGCAGCATGTGCGGGGGGAGAAGGGGGAATGATGCGGACGAAAAACAGAATTCTTCACCGGCTTTTGCCCATCATCGCGCTTTTTACTCTGACCTCCTGTGAATACGGCAGGATGTGGGAAACCCCTGCGGTCCGGCCCCATGAAGAGCCTATGATCGTGGTGGAGGAGGGCTCGGTCCCCTTTTCCGGAGGAGAGGCCGTCTACAAGGCCATGTCTGCTGAGGAGATCGAATCCCCGGTCTCCCTGAATGATCCGACGGTGATCGCTGAAGGGACTTATCTCTACTCCCTCTACTGCGTCCACTGCCACGGCAGAAACCACGACGGCTTTGGAACCGTGGGCCAGAGCTTCGTGCCCCAGCCCCAGGACCTTCGGAGCGAAAAGGTGCAGACCACCGCGCCGGGAGCCATGTTCAAGGAGATCAGCTACGGCATCCCCGGTGGACGGCAGCCGCCCCTGGCCACCACCATCGAAGTGATGGAGCGCTGGAAGATCGTGGCATTTGTCAAATCCCTCGAGAATCGGTGATCGAAGAGAACGGCTGCGCACTCTGCGGCCTTCCCCTCCGGCGCAGCACCGTGGCCATTCAGGTTTCGGAGGGGGAGGCCCTAAGCTTCTGCTGCATCGGGTGCAAACAGGTCTATTCCATTCTAATGGAGGCCGCTGACGCGCCGGATCCTACCCATTTCAAAGAGACCGAGCTTTTTAAACACTGCCTGCGCATCGGCATCATTCCATCGCTCGATTCAACTTCTTCCGAACCTTTCCCCCCGGATGCCGATCCTTCATCGGAGATCGAAGAAGTCCCTGACATTTCCAAAGCAGATCCTTCCGCGGCTCTGCCGCAGGCGGATACGCTTCGCCTCAACCTTCATGTGGCCCGGATGTGGTGCCCCGCATGTGCCTGGATCATTGAAGAGGCACTGCGAAGAGATCCCGGAATCCATCGCGCGGAATGCAGCTTCTCCACGGACCGGCTCCTCTGCGAATACAACCCGATCCGAACCGCGCCCGACGAGATCATCAAAGCCATCAACGGCTTGGGATATGCCGCTGCCGAACCGGGCCACCCCGAGGAATGGCGGAACCGGCTCTTCGGCTTTATCCGCTTCGGGGTCTCGGCCTTTCTCACCATGAATGTGATGATGCTCTCCTTTGCCCTCTATTCCGGCTTTTTCACGGATCTGGGGGCCGATTCCATCCGCAAGCTCTCCTGGCCAATCTTCATCATGGCAACGGTTGTACTCTTCTACGGCGGCAAGGAGATCTACAAAAGAGCCTTTGCCGGCCTGAAGAACGCCGGGTTCAGCATGGAGACCCTGATCACCATCGGTGCATTCTCAGCATACCTCTACAGCACCTGGAACCTGCTCGCAGGCAGCATCCACCTCTATTACGATACCGTCTCCATGCTCATCACCCTGGTGCTGCTCGGCAAAGCGATCGAGGGAAAGGCCAAGGCCGGGGTGCGGGAGGATCTGGAGGCTTTTTTCTCGCTGCAGCCATCAAAGGTGCGCCTGGTCACGCGGGATTCGCCCCGGGGCCGGTATGTGGCAGCAGAACAGCTAGAGATCGGAGATCGGTTTCGGGTCGGCGCAGATGAGGTGGCCGCGGCCGACGGAAAAATTTTAAGTGGAGAGGCATTGATTGACGAATCCTCACTCACTGGGGAACCCAAGCCGGTGCGCAGAACTGCGGGCGGCAAAATCAGAAGCGGCACCACGGTAATTCAGGGGGAGGTCGAGGCCCAAGCCCTTGCTGTCGGCGAAGATGCTACACTCGGGCAGATGATCCGGATCATGGCCGCGGCCCTCTCTTCAAAATCCCGGCTGGAAGGGAAGACCGACCGGGTCCTTCAGTGGTTCGTTCCGGCCATCATCCTGATTGCGGCCGGAACCGGCGTAGGCGGCTATTTCCTCGGCCTCTCTCCGGATGCTGCACTGACCCGTGCTGTGACGGTTCTGGTCATCTCCTGCCCCTGCGCGCTCGGCGTTGCGATCCCCCTGACCCGGGTGGCCGGAATCGCAGTGGCCGGGAAAAAGGGGATTCTGGTGCGCGATTTTGCCGCGTTCGAAGCTGCGGAGAAGCTGGATGTCATCGTCTTCGACAAGACCGGAACTCTGACCCGGGGGCAGTGGCGGCTTATAGACATCCGGACGGCCGATTCTTTTTCACCGGAGGATGTCCTCTCCATCGGTGCTGCTCTTGAGGCCGAGTCCGATCACATGGCGGCCGTGGAGATTCGGCGGGCGGCGCAGGAGAAAGAGATCTCTCCGGCTTTCGTAACAGAGATCTGCCCCCATGAAACCGGCGTCGAAGGCATATGGAAGGGAAAAAAGGTCTTTATCGGCGCGCCGGATTCCGAAGAGATCCCCGGGCACATGCAGGGAGACAGCCGAGAGATCCGATCCGTCGTCACCCTTCAGGCCGAAGGATCGACAGCCGCGGTCTTCTCTTTCGGCGACGGAATCCGGGAGGGCGCGGCAGAGGCTGTCTGCGCTCTTTCTGATCGGGGATATCGGATTGCCCTCATCTCCGGAGACGGAGCCTGGACCACAAATGCCGTGGCCCGGCGCCTCGATCTCCGGGAGGCGCACGGCAGCATGCTGCCTGCCCAAAAGATGGCCTTTATCGAAGCTCTCCAGAAGAAGAATCTGCGAGCCGCAATGATCGGCGACGGCATCAATGATGCACCCGCGCTGGTTCAATCCGATCTCGCGGCCGCGGTCCATTCCGGCAGCCACCTGGGAAAGGAGGCCGCAGACATCACCCTGATGCGGGGGGACCCGCGCCAGGTGATCGATTTTCTCGATCTTGCGGCCCGGGTCAACCGCAAGGTCTCCCAAAATCTCACCTTCACCTTCTTCTACAACCTGATCAGCATCCCCATCGCGATGAGCGGTCTTCTCTCTCCGCTGGTTGCGGTCTGCGCGATGCTTTTAAGCAGCCTCAGCGTCATCGGGAATACGCTGCTGCTGACAAGAGCCTCCAGAAGATATACCGATTTCCAATCGGACGACTTCAAAGCGATGGATTCAAGTTTTTTTAAGCAATAACAATATTTTAAAATGGAGAAAAAATGAATAAGGCCGCTATTACCAGACACGAAATTTACAATAAACTGGTCGGTTTTTCCAGACGTTTTTCCCCCATTGCATTTTCCCCGGTTTTTCCCTATACTGAAACTTTATCGGATTTTTTCGTATGGAATGATCCGAATTCCAGCGGCACTGCCGCCTTGAAATCGGTTTTCGAACTTTTTTAAACAGAGGGGCCGAATCCGGAGAACCGGCGGCTTTCAATCGAAAGAGGAATCGACGATGAAAAAAGTGCTGATCATCGGCGCAGGCGGCGTCGGCGGCGTCGTAACCCATAAGTGTGCCCAGGTCCCGGAGGTCTTCTCCGAGATCGTTCTGGCCAGCCGAACCCTTGAAAAATGCAAAAATATCCGGGACCAGATCGACCGGCCCATCGAGATCGCGGAGGTGGATGCCGACAATGTTCCCGAGACCGTGGAGCTGATCGAGCGGGTGGAGCCGGATCTTGTTTTGAATGTTGCCCTTCCGTATCAGGATCTTTCCATCATGGATGCGTGTCTTTCAACCGGCGTCGATTATCTGGATACGGCCAATTACGAGCCTCCGGATGAGGCCCGCTTCTGCTACAAGTGGCAGTGGGACTATCAGGACCGCTTTAAAGACCGGGGCATCATGGCGCTTCTCGGGTGCGGGTTCGATCCGGGCGTGACCAATATCTTCTGTGCGTATGCAGGCAAGCACCATTTCGACGAGATCCACATCGTCGATATCATGGACTGCAACGCGGGCAGCCACGGCCATCCCTTTGCCACCAACTTCAACCCCGAGATCAACATCCGGGAGGTGAGCGCGAAGGGCCGGTACTACGAAAACGGCAAATGGATCGAGACCGATCCTTTATCGGTGCATAAGCCCTTTGATTTTCCCGAAATCGGGGAAAAAGAGATGTATCTGATGTACCACGAGGAGCTGGAGTCCCTGGTCAAGAACATCCCGACCATCAAGCGGATTCGTTTCTGGATGACCTTCTCCGAGGCGTATCTGACCCACCTGCGGGTGCTGGAGAATGTGGGGATGACCCGGATCGACCCGGTGATCTACGAGGGGTGCGGGGTGATTCCCCTGAAGTTTTTGAAGGCGCTGCTGCCGGAGCCCTCATCGCTTGGGGCAAACTATACGGGCAAGACCAACATCGGCTGCATGATCCAAGGCATCAAGGACGGAAAGCGGAAGAAGTATTATGTTTACAATGTCTGCGACCATGCCGAAGCATATAAAGAGGTGAATGCCCAGGCCATCTCCTACACCACCGGGGTTCCGGCCATGATCGGGGCCAAAATGATGCTGACGGATCTCTGGAAAGGGGAGGGGGTTTTCAATGTGGAGGAGTTCGATCCGGACCCCTTTATGTCCGATCTCAACAAATACGGCCTGCCCTGGAAGGAGATCTTCTACGATTGAAGCTGACATGCGAGCTTCGTTTTGATCCGGGGGCCGTCCCTTCCCCCTGCTATGTCTGTGATGAGATCCTGGTTGAAAACAATTTGAAGGTCTTAGATGATGTGCAGCGGCGAACCGGATGCAAGATCCTGCTGGCCCTCAAAGGCTTTGCCATGTTCAGCCTTTTCCCGCTCATTCGAAAATATCTGCACGGGATTGCGGCCAGTTCAGTTGATGAAGCAAGGCTTGGATACGAGGAATTCGGAAGAGAGGTGCATTCCTGCGCTCCGGCCTTTCCGGAAGCGGTCTTTGCCGAGCTGCTGAAATATAGCGATCACATCGTCTTCAACTCCTTCTCCCAGTGGGAGCGGTTCAAGGCGCGTGCGGCCGATGTCGGCGTCTCCTGCGGCATCCGGGTCAACCCGGAGCATTCAGAGGTGAAGACAGCGATCTACGACCCCTGCGGCCACTGTTCCCGGCTGGGGACCACGCGAAAGAACTTCCGGCCCGATCTCCTGGACGGCATCGAGGGGCTCCATTTTCACACCCTGTGCGAATTGAACGCTGATTCCCTGGCCCGGACCCTGCCGGTCTTCGAGGAGAAGTTCGGCGAGTTCATTCCGAAGATGTCCTGGATCAATTTCGGCGGGGGGCATCACATCACCCGGCCCGATTATGATCTGGATCTGCTCTGCCGCCTGTTATCGGATTTTCGATCCCGGCACGGGGGGATAACGGTCTATATGGAGCCGGGCGAGGCCATCGCGCTCAACACCGGCTTTCTGGTGGCGACTGTGCTTGATATCCACCATAATGAGATGGATATCGCGATTCTGGATACCTCGGCCGCGGCCCATATGCCCGATGTGCTGGAGATGCCCTACCAACCCGAAATCATTGGCGGGGGCAGGCCCGGGGTCTATCCATATGCCTGTCGGCTGGGGGGAATGACCTGTCTTGCCGGGGATGTGATCGGCGATTATTCGTTTCCGGAACCGCTTGCTGTGGGGGATCGGCTGGTCTTTACGGACATGGCCCACTATACAATGGTCAAAAACAATACCTTCAATGGTATCCGTCTTCCCTCGATCGCCATCGCCGGGGCCGATGGAGAGGTGCGCTTGGTGCGGACCTTCGGCTATGAAGATTACAGAAACCGTCTCTCCTGAAATCGATCGATTCTCTCTGCCGCAACTGATCCGAATCCTGCCGGCAATCTTTCTCCTCCTTTTCCTCCCTTGGCGCGTCGCAACTGCGCAGGGGCCAGAAGTTCCCGCGTTTCGGCATATCACAGCAGATCAGGGGCTGCTCCATGAGACGGTCCTCTCCATTGCACAGGACAAAAACGGATTTCTCTGGTTCGGAACCTGGAACGGTCTGCACCGATATGACGGTTACGAGATCATCTCGTATCGCAATGATCCCAAAGATCCCCACAGCTTGAGCCACAACAGTGTTACGGTTCTCTACACGGACCGGAGCGGAACCCTATGGGCCGGGACTTATGGCGGAGGGCTCAACCGGTATGACCCTAAACTTGACCGCTTTGACCATTTCAGACATGACCCCTTTGATGCCGACTCCTTGAGCCATGATGAGATCCAGGTGATCCTGCAGGACAGGGCCGGGGATCTCTGGGTGGGAACCAAGGGGGGAGGGCTCAACCGCTTCGACCCTGCGCAAAAGAGATTCACCCTATACCGGCATCAGCCCAATGATCAAACCAGTCTGAGCAATGACAATGTCCGCGCCCTTGTTGAGGATCATCACGGAACACTCTGGGTGGGAACCATGGATGGCATCAACCGGTATGACCGGGAGAATGACCGGTTTGAATGGGACCCCTTCCGTTCGATTCATTCTTCGATTTCCGGGCCCGATCACAGCCATGTCGATACCCTTTACGAGGACAGCAGGGGTCGGCTCTGGATCGGAACCTTGGACAGTGGCCTTTTCCGATTCGACCCCGAGACAGGCGCGTTTGCCTCTTTTTTCCACCGCGCCGAAGACCCCACGAGCCTGAGCGACAACAAGGTCAGAGCCATCCATCAGGACAGGGCAGGCGTTCTCTGGGTGGGGACCGCAGAGGGGCTCAACCGCTTCGATCCCAAAAGCGAAACCTTTCAAAGGTATACCGCAGATGCCTGCAGAGCCGACAGCCTGAGCGACAGCTATATCCGATTCATCCATGAGGATCGGGCCGGAGGGCTCTTCTTCGGAACCGACAAAGGCGGCGTCAATCTCTTCTATCGAAACACCAAGGCCTTTTACAACTATCGGCCCCTCTTTTCCCAGATCGATGAAAACACTTCAGGCAATCGGGTCAATGCGGTCTGCCAGTGCCGGACAAAGGATCTCTGGCTGGGAACCGACGGCGCAGGTCTTGTCCACCTCGACCCAAATACGGGGCTCCGCCGGCAGTTTCTTCACCATCCGGGAGATGATCAGAGCATTCCCGGCAACACGATCCATGCGGTGCTGACCGCCAGAGACGGAGGGATATGGGTCGGCGCTTCTCCGGGGGGATTGGGCCGCCTGAATCCGAAAACCGGCAAGACGCTCCGATACCGACATGACCCGGATGATCCAGGGACAATCAGCAGCGATGATGTCTTCTCCCTGTATCAGGACCGACAGGGCTTTATCTGGGCCGGCACCTGGGGCGGTGGACTGAACCGGCTCGATCCCAAGACCGGTCTATTTACCCGCTTCACCCGCCAGGGGGAAGATCCGGACAGTCTGAGCCACGATGTGGTCTTTGCCATCCATGAGGACCAAAACCGCGATCTCTGGGTCGGCACCTTTGGCGGGGGGCTCAACCGGCTCGATCGGGAGACGGGCCGCTTTACCCGATATGCGGATTTGGGGGAGGGGCCAGCCGAGATGGGCCTCAACTATGTCTTCTCCATCACCGAAGACCGGTCGGGCCGGCTCTGGATCGGAACGGCCGGCGGATTCGGCCGGATCGATATCGATAATGGCCGCCTGATCCGCTATACCGAGGCGGACGGCCTTGCCGACAATCGGGTGACGGGAATCCTGGAGGATCGAAACGGCCGCCTCTGGCTTAGTACCCACGGGGGGATCTCCGAGTTCGATCCGGAAACGGGTATTTTTCGCAACTATGACATGAAAGACGGTCTTGCCGGAAATGAGTTCTCGGCCAATGCCGCGCACAAAACCGAAGCGGGGCGGCTGCTCTTTGGCGGGATCGCCGGACTGACCGCGTTCGATCCTGATGAGATCATCGACAATCCCTTTCTCCCTCCGGTGGTCTTCACCGATTTTCGTATCTACAATCAGCCGGTGGAGATCGGCGGTGATTCTCCGCTGCAGCGGACCATAACCGAAACCCGTTCTCTGATCCTGAACCATCAACAGAAGATCTTCTCACTGAAATTTGCCGCGTTGAGCTTCAATGCGCCGGAGCGGAACCGGTATCGATACCGGCTGAAAGGATTTGAGTCCCGATGGAACGAGGTGGGAAGCGATCAGCGATATGCTTCATACACCAATCTGCCGCCGGACAGCTACCATTTTGAACTTCTGGGCGCCAATTCCGACGGCATCTGGAACGATCAAATAGCTTCCCTTGGGATCACGATCCTTCCCCCCTGGTGGGAAAAGCCCTGGTTCAAGATTCTGCTGGCTCTGTTGATGGCAGGCCTCCTTTTCAGCATCTTTTTTCTCCGGATCAGAAGCATGAAGCGGTACAGCCGGGAGCTGGAAAAAGAGGTGCGGGAACGGACAAGGGATCTGGAGGCCGCAAAGGAGATGGCTGAATCGGCCAACCGGGCAAAGAGCGAGTTTCTCGCCAACATGAGCCATGAGATCCGCACCCCCCTCAATGCCATCTTCGGCTTCAGCACGGTTCTGGAGCGCCAGATTCATGATGAGAAGCAGAAAAGGTATCTGGCCTCGATCCAGGCAAGCGGAAAGTCTCTGCTGACGCTGATCAATGACATCCTCGATCTTTCAAAGGTAGAGGCCGGAAAGCTGACCCTCGAATATACCGTGATCCAAACCCGGCCCTTCTTCCGGGAGATCGAGCAGATCTTTTCCCGGCAGATTCAGGAGAAGGGGCTCGATTTCTTTATCGAACTGGATGAACAACTGCCCCAGGCCTTTGAGCTGGATGAGGCACGGCTGCGTCAGATCCTCTTCAATCTATTTGGCAATGCGGTCAAGTTCACCCACGAGGGGGAGATCCGGCTGAAAGTCCGTCCCCTCAACATTGAAACAGCCCAAACCGAAGAATTCGACCTGGAGATCATTGTCTCGGATACCGGCATCGGGATTCCCGAAACGGAGCTGGATAACATCTTTGGGGCCTTCAACCAGAGAAAAGGTCAGGAACATGCGGTGTACGGCGGCACCGGATTGGGTCTCTCCATCACTCGACGCCTGGCCCGGATCATGGGCGGAGAGGTGACGGTCTCCAGCCGCAAAGGGGAGGGGGCTCTTTTTACCGTTCTCATCCGGGGGATTCGAGTCCCCTCCTTTCCATCACAGCCGGACCCGGAAAAGTATCGCATCGATGTCCGGGGCCTCCGCTTTGAAAAGGCCGCGATCCTGATCGCAGATGATGTGGAGATCAACCGCACCCTGATTCGCGGGCTTCTGGAGGATTTCGATCTGGATTTCTTCGAGGCCGTAAACGGAGCAGATGCACTGGCACTGGCCCGAAAAGAGCGGATCGATCTCATCTTGATGGATTTGAAGATGTCCGGCATCAACGGTCAGTTGGCCATCGATATCCTGAAAAATGATCCGGATCTTCAAATGATTCCTGTAATTTTCGTTGCCGCACCTCATGAAGATCCCGGGATCGAGGCCCTCTGCGACGGATATCTGGAAAAGCCCATCAGTATGGCCAATCTCGTCAGGACCTTGAAAAAATTCCTTCCCTGCACAGATGAAACCCTTTCCGGGGCATTTGGGGAAAATGCCTTTCCGCCGGCCCGGATCCGGAATCCGGAGCCGAAGGAGAAGGAGGAGAAGGAGGAGAAGGAGGAGAAGGAGGAGAAGGAGGAGAAGGAGGAGAAGGAGGAGAAGGAGGAGAAGGAGGAGAAGGAGGAGAAGGAGGAGAAGGCCGGTCGAACCCGACCCCTGATTCTGGTGGTGGATGATCAGAACATGAGCCTCGATATGCTGGGACATATTCTGGAGGCGCAGAATTGTTCCGTTATCGCCGCGCACAACGGACATCGGGCCCTGGAGCTGGCGGTTCAGACCCAGCCCGATCTGATCCTGCTCGATATCATGATGCCGGAGCTTGACGGCTATGAGACCTGCCGGCAATTGAAGGCTCTGGAAAATACCCGGGAGATCCCGGTGATCTTCCTTACGGCAAAGACCCAAGTCGATGACATCTATATGGGGTTCGAGGCGGGTGCGGCCGATTATATCACAAAGCCCTTTCACGAAAGGGAGCTGATGGCCCGGGTGCGGGCCCACTTGCAACTGCGCCGGGCCGAGGCCGAGCGGCTGGAGCGGAAGCGGCTGGAAAGCCTGATGCAGATCTCCGGCGCGATCTGCCATGAGATGAACCAGCCTCTTCAGGTGATCTCCGGAAGCTGCGACATCGCGATGATGGATCTTGAAGAGGATTCCAGGCTCTGGAAACGTCTGGCAATCATCCGGGACTCGGTTGAGAGAATGGCGATTATCACCACAAAACTGAAAAATGTGGTTCAGTACAAGACCAAAACCTACCTCAAAGGGGTGCGGATCTTCGATATCGAGGGCGCTGCAGAAAAGGAAAATTCTTCGAAACCGGAAAGGGATGTCAATCCTGAGGATTACATCATCAAATAGAAAAGAACGATCGAATACAGGCCATGTCCATACTACAATTTCTTCTTATCCTCTTTGCCTATCTTTTCGGCTCCATTCCCTGGGGGCTGATTCTTGTGAAACAATTTGCCGCAAGAGATGTCCGGGACTCGGGCAGCGGCAATATCGGCGCCACCAATGTCCGCCGGGTTGCAGGAACCGGGCTGGGAATCGCCACCCTTGCCGGAGATGTGGCCAAGGGATTTCTGCCGGTCTATCTTGCCATTCTTCTGGAAGCTGCAAGGCCGGCCGGGGGCGATCTTTTCGTCGGAACCGTGGGAATCTGCGCGTTTTTGGGGCATCTTTTTCCCCTCTATCTGAAGGGAAGGGGAGGGGGGAAAGGGGTTGCCACTGGGGCCGGTGTATTTGCGGCCATATCTCCCGCCGCGGTTGGTGTGGCGCTGCTCGTCTTTATCCTTTTTGTCTGCATCTCCAGCCGGGCTTCGGTGGGTTCGATGGCGGGGGGCGCGGTTCTGCCCCTTGGGATCTGGGAGGCGACCGGTTCGGGGATCTATGCCGGATGTGCGGGATTGGTAGCAGTTCTGATTCTTTTCCGGCACTACGGGAATATTAGGCGGCTTTTATCGGGTAAAGAGCCTCGCATCTGAAAATACCGCTCCGGCTCAATTCATCTTCATGATCCCTGTGCCCCGATTTGGTGATCCGGGCGTAGGGGAATTTTAAATAGCCTGATTCATGACCAGTTTTCTCTGATGAAATTCTCGGGCAATACATCAAAATCCTGATCATTGGTCACCAGCACCAGATCATAAGTCCTTGCGGTGCAGGCAATCAGAAGATCCATGTCCGCAATCGGTTTTCCCTCAGTTCGGAGGATTGCCTTCGTATTTCCAAACAGTTTCCAGACATTCTCATCAATCGAAATCGGGATCACCGCCTGTTTGAACAAGTCAATTCTTTGGAGATTGTATTCCCTTCGGGTCGAATAAGCTGCCCCGAAATATAGTTCTCCCAAAGTGGCCTCGCACAGGAAAATATCGGACTGGATATCGGCAGCTCTTTCAATGGTATTCTTTTCTGCTTCAAAACGTTTAGAGTACTCTTTATCCAAACCGTTTATGAGATAGATGCAATGGTTGGTATCCAGGAGATAATCGGGCATTTCGGTCACTCAAGAACCGCTTTCGGGTGCGATGCCGTCCGTGCAGATCTGATATGTTCGATCCATTCCTCAGAAGATTCCCGGCCCGAAGTACCCTCCAGCATTCTGAAAATCCGGTTCCGCCGTTTTAGGCAGGCTTTCTCTCCGATGATTTTCGGATTTCCCTCGGGGCGAAGGATAAGCGTAAAAGTCTGATCCAGATTTTGCTCGATTCCTTTGATCCATTGTGCCGGTATTTCGTGTCCATGAACATGTTTGACAATGATAGACGGCATCATTTCACTCCTGAGATTATTCACTGTAAAAACCCGCCAATATGGAAATAGATATGCATCATCCTTACCCTTATGTCAATATGGTAGTTTCGCAATTCCTTCAGATTCATTGAAAGAAAAGATTCCCAGTCCCGAAAACGGACGGGCTTTTCAGATGGAATTCAGACCAACAGGGACCAGAGCGCAGTCATCAGCCCTGCAAGGACGAAGTGGCTCTCCACCAGAAACTCCAGCCGCATTCCGGGCAGCATGAAACCCTTTGCATGTGCGGAGATCAACGCCATCAGGGAGAGGGGGCAGATCGCCAGAAAGATCCCTAAAAGAACCATTCCTCCGGTAACGCCGAGTAGGAGGAAGACGGCCGCGGCCCCGATCAGAATCCCCTTCAGCAGTTGGAGGGTCTGTTTCTCCCCGAGAAGAATGGGAATCGTCTCTTTTCCCACGATGCGATCCCCCTGCATGTCTAGGATGTCAAAGAATGCGGTTCGGACAAAGACCATGCCGGTGGCCAGAAAAAAGATGGCAAAGGTTGTCAAGGCGATGGTTCCTTTGACGGACAGTGGAGGGAAGAGGGCAGTAACCACCCCCCATGCCAGTGCGATGAGAATCGTCTTGGAGCCGGGGAGATCCCGGATTCTGCGATATTTTCCGCCGATGGCCCAAGGGATGACCCGCAGGTTGTAGGAGAGCCCCAAAAGGCTCATGATCGTGAGGATCAAAAAGGGAAGGGTCCCCATCTCCATCGCCTTGAGCAGCCCCATCATGCCGGCAAACATTGCAAGGGCGGCCAGGGGATACTTGTACTTTTCATAGAAGAGGGCTCGGTCCGGATCATTGTACCGGGCCTCCTCCCGGCCGGTGAGATGGTTGAAGATGTGCATGGAGAGCACATAGAGCATCGCTATGAGAATAAAGGGGAGGGCGGGCCCGATCTTCTGCAGCCGGATGCAGGCATAGCAGAGGGCTCCTGCGCCCAGAGAGACATAGAGATTGGTCTGCAGCAGGAAATATTTGATCCTATAGATGATCCGCTGCAA
>JAABSP010000121.1 GCA_011390345.1 Desulfobacteraceae bacterium | reverse complement strand
ATCCACATCCATTACCACAACTTCCCCACAACATGCAATCCCCGTTTTCCACATTCTCCCAAAAAAGAAACAGGGCGCCCAAACTTAAAAAGCGCCCTGCCCTTCAACCCATTATTTTAAATATTTTGGATACGGATAAAAAAACCTAGTTGGCCCGCCCCTCTGTCCACGCCTGGATCAGATCGTCATAATTGACGGTCTCGCCCTGGGGCTTTTCGTTCTTCAGCTTGGGCTTGGGTGCGCCGGGCTGACTCAGCCAGTACTCTTCATCCCGCTCCTTGTTGAGTTTGGGGCCGCATATTGCCTGCACATTGGCCCGCTCCAGACGCTCCATGATCCGATCCTGCTCGGCTGCGAGATTGTCCATTGCCTTGTCCACCGTGACCTCGCCGGCAACGGCCTCTCCGATGTTCTGCCACCAGAGCTGGGCCAGCTTGGGATAGTCCGGGACATTGGTTCCGGTGGGGGTCCAGGCCACCCGCGCGGGGCTGCGGTAGAACTCCACCAGGCCCCCCAGCTTGGGGGCACGCTCTGTAAAGGATGCATGCCGGATGTCGCTGTCCCGGATGGGGGTGAGCCCCACATGCGTCTTCTTCAATGAGGTGGTCTTGGCCACACAGAACTGGGCATAGAGCCACGCAGCCTTGCGCCGCTCCACCGGGGTACTCTTGAGCAGTGTCCAGGAGCCGCAGTCCTGATATCCCAGCTTCATCCCCTCTTCCCAGTAAGGACCATGCGGGGAAGGCGCCATCCGCCATTTGGGGGTTCCGTCCTCGTTGACCGTGGGACCCGGCTCCACCATCGTGGCGGTGAAGGCCGTGTACCAGAAGATCTGCTGGGCAACATTTCCCTTGGCCAGAAAGGGCAGATACTGATAGAAATCCATTCCCAGTGCGCCCGGAGGGGCATAGAGCCGGAGCCATTCCATGTATTTGCGCAGAGAGTATTTGGCTGCAGGACTGTTGGCCGCGCCGCCCCGTGAGACCGATGCTCCGACCGGATGGCAGTCTTCTACCCGGATGCCCCATTCATCTACGGGCTTGCCGTTGGGCAGCCCCTTGTCGCCGGCCCCGGCCATGGAGAGCCATGCATCCGTAAACCGCCAGCCCAGATCCGGGGCCTTCTTGCCGTAATCGTTGTGGCCGTAGACCTCCCGGCCGTCGATCTCCTTCACATGCTTGGTGAAGAACTCGGCAATGTCCTCATACGCGGACCAGTTGACCGGAACACCTAAGTCATACCCGTAGATCTCCTTGAACTGCTTCTGGAAATCCTCCCGGTTGAACCAGTCGTAGCGAAACCAGTAGAGGTTGGCAAACTGCTGGTCCGGCAACTGGTAGAGCTTGCCGTCGGGGCCGGTCGTAAAGGTTTTCCCCATGAAATCGTCGATGTCCAGGGTCGGAAGGGTTGCATCCTTACCCTCACCCTCCATCCAGTCGGTCAGGTTGACCACATGGCCGTACCGGTAATGGGTTCCGATGAGATCCGAGTCGTTGATGTAGGCATCAAAGACATTCTCGCCGGACTGCATCTGCACCTGGAGCTTTTCGATGACATCCCCCTCCTGGATCAGATCGTGGGTCACCTTGATGCCGGTGATCTCCTGGAAAGCCTGAGTCAGGGTCTTCGACTCATACTCGTGGGTGGGGATGGTCTCGGATACCACCCGGATCTCCATTCCCCGGAAGGGCTCTGCAGCCTTGATGAACCACTCCATCTCCTTTATCTGCTCTTCTTTGGAGAGGGTGGAGGGCTGGAACTCGCTGTCGATCCACTTCTGCGCCGCGGCCTTGTAATCGGCAGCCCCTGCCGATCCCGCGGCCAGAATCAACCCCAGGGCCAGAACCGATGCCAGGGCGGACAGGAACTTGGACCGATTTCTGATGGAACTCTGCATGTGTCTCCTCCTTATTTTCCTGCGTTGGTGATAAAAAAGCGCTTTAACCGAAGCGCATGACCAGCCCTATAAAACTGACATAGACCGGAAGGCTCAGGTAGAGATTCCAGTCTGTCAGCCCCATCCATGCAATCGCGATATAGCCGCTGCCCAGAAGGCCGATGAAGAGGCGGTCCCCCCGGGTCGTTGAGAGGGGCAGAATCCCGCGGCGCTCGATCGTCGGGGAGATGATCTCCCAGATCCCCATGGCCAAAAGAATGAGCGCGATGGTGATGAAAAAGATCGCAGTCGGCGGGGTCCAGGCCATCCATTCCAGATCCATGATATCTTTCCTTTCTTCGTTTTTTTACACCTGTTCTTAAACCCGGCCCAAAGCAAAGCCCTTTGCCAGATGGTTTCGGACAAACCAGATCACCAGAGCCCCCGGCACGATGGTCAGAATCCCGGCCGCAGCCAGCAGCCCCCAGTCCAGGCCGCTGGCGCTGACGGTGCGGGTCATGGTGGCCGCGATGGGCTTGGCCTCGGTGGTGGTCAGGGTTCGGGCAAAGAGCAGCTCCACCCAGGAGAACATGAAGCAGAAAAAGGCCGTGACCCCCACCCCGGCCCGGATCAGCGGGATGAAGATGGTGATGAAAAACCGCGGAAAGGTGTAGCCGTCCAGATACGCGGTCTCGTCGATCTCTCTGGGAATCCCCGACATGAAGCCCTCCAGGATCCAGACCGCAAGGGGCACGTTGAAGAGGCAGTGGGCCAGGGCCACCGCGATGTGGGTGTCGATGAGGTTGAAGGTGGAGTAGAGCTGGAAAAAGGGGAGGAGAAAGACCGCGGCCGGGGCCATCCGGTTGGTGAGCAGCCAGAAGAAGACATGCTTGTCGCCGATAAAGCGGTACCGGGAGAAGGCGTATGCGGCCGGCAGCGCTGTCAGCAGCGATATCGCGGTGTTCATGGAGACGTAGATCATCGAATTGATATAGCCCGAGTACCAGGCCGGCTCCGTCAGGATCTTGATGTAGTTCTCCAGAGTCGGATGCTTGGGATAGAGGGCAAAGCCGCCGAGGATGTCGGCATTGGTCCGCAGCGACATGTTGAGCATCCAGTAGATGGGCAGCATCAGCAGGATGAAATAGAGGATCAACAGTCCGGTCTTGACATGGTTTCGGTTCATCGTTCTTCTCCTTTCCCGACGTTCTGGAGGGCCTGATAGAAGAGCCAACTGAAGAGCAGGACAATGAGAAAGTAGATCAGGGAGAAGGCCGCGGCCGGCCCCAGATCGAACTGGCCCACGGCGACCTTGACCAGATAGATGGAGAGAAAGGTGGTGGAGTTGCCGGGCCCCCCGCCGGTGAGCACGAAGGGTTCAGCATAGATTAGAAAGCTGTCCATGAAGCGCAGCAGCAGCGCGATGGTGAGTACCCCCCGCATCTTGGGCAACTGGATGTATCGAAAGGTGGCCCAGGCCGACGCGCCGTCGATCCGGGCCGCCTGGTAGTAGGCTTCGGGAATGGCCATGAGACCGGCATAGGCCAGAAGCGCCACCAGCGGGGTCCAGTGCCAGACCTCCATGAACATCAGGGTGATCCAGGCGTGCAGTGGCGAGGCTGTATGGTCGAATGCGATCCCTGCGCTGTTGATGGCCGCACCAAAGAGGCCGATGTCGGGCCGCGTGAAGATGATCCAGATGGTTCCGATGACGTTCCAAGGGATGAGCAGGGGCAGCGCGATGGTCACGAGGCTTGCTGAAACTCCCCAGCCCTTTTTGGGCATGAGCAGCGCGATGCCGATGCCGAGCGGCATCTCTATGAGCAGAACCAGCCCAGAGAAGAGGAACTGGCGCCAGAGCGCGTCATGGAGCCGGGAGTCGTTGAGGACCTCCTTGAACCATTCGACCCCCACAAAGTAGCGCTGTCCGGGGCCGAAGATGTCCTGCACCGAATAGTTGACCACCGTCATCAGGGGTATGATGGCGCTGAAGGCCACGACGATAAAAACCGGCAGCACCAGAAACCATGCTTTGTTGTCTTCCCATTTGTTCATGTCGGCTCCTTTTTCAGACGATCCCTGTATTCATGGATCTGCTAACCTCCACTTTGTCCATTGGGTCCACTCGGTCCACTTTTCTGTCTCTTTAAAAGGACAAAATGACCTAAACGACGCAAAGGACATAAAGGACAAAGGACCAAAAAGACGGGCCACAGCCGATTTTTTGTCCTTTTGAAGGGGGATTTTGATCCCGGAAAATTGCTTCATCCCACCAGTCGTTCATCTGCGAAAAGTTTGGTTTGGTCCGCGGGAAAAGTTACCCATGCCCGTTCCCCGGGCAGGGAATGCTCTTCAGGCAGCCGGGCCTGGAGGGTATGATTCTCCAACTGGAGGGTGAGGATCTTGAAGCTCCCCTGATCCTGCACCAGCTTCACTGTCACCGGGATTCCGCCCTCCACCGATTCCCCATGCACCTTCAAGAACATGGGCCGGATCCCCAGCTCCAGGTTTCCGGATGCAGATGCGGCTGCATCTGCGGTCTTCTGGTCCAGGGGGATGGAAAAGCCGTTGACCCGGGCCTCATTTCCCGAAAGGGTGCAGGGGATAAAGTTCATGCCGGGGCTGCCGATGAAGTATCCCACGAACTTGTGCTTCGGAGTCTCGAACAGCTCCTGGGGGGTTCCGGCCTGGACGATCTCGCCTTCATACATCACGATCACCTGGTCCGCAAAGGTGAGGGCCTCGATCTGGTCATGGGTGACGTAGATGAGGGTCAGCCTGAGCTGCTCGTGGACATCTTTGAGCTTCCGCCGGAGCTGCCACTTCAGGTGTGGGTCGATGACCGTCAGGGGCTCGTCAAAGAGGATTGCGGCCACGTCGCTGCGCACCAGGCCCCGGCCCAACGATATCTTCTGCTTCGCGTCCGCGGTCAGGCCGGCCGCTTTCTTCTTCAGGTAGGGCGTCAGGTCCAGGATATCGGCCACCTCGTGGACGCGCCTTTTCACCTCGGTCTCGTCCACTTTCCGGTTCCGGAGCGGAAAGGCCAGGTTGTTGAAGACCGACATGGTATCGTATAGCACCGGGAACTGGAAGACCTGTGCGATGTTGCGCCTCTCCGGGGGAAGGTCCGTCACATCCTTTCCGTCATAGAGAATCCGCCCCTCGCTGGGCCGGAGCAGGCCCGAGATGATGTTGAGCATGGTGGTCTTTCCGCATCCGGAGGGGCCTAAAAGGGCGTATGCCCCGCCGTCCTCCCAGGTGTGGTGAATCCGCTTGAGCGCGTAATCGTCGCTCCCCTGCGGCTTCTCCATATAGCTGTGGGCAATTTGGTTCATCTCGATTCGCGCCATCTTCTCTCCTTATGCTTGCATAGGGCCGGCCGGGGACGCGATGAGGTCTCCGGCCAGATCATAGACATAGAGCCGCTCCGGATGGACGAAGACGGAGATCGCAGCCCCGATTCTGTGGGATTTCACCCCGCTCTCCTGCACCACCAGCGGGGTCTGGGCCGGCCGGGGAGGCGATGAGATCCCCCGCCAGATCATAGACATAGAGCCGCTCCGGATGGACGAAGACGGAGACCTTCTCCCCGATTCTGCGGGATTTCACCCCGCTCTCCTGCACCACCAGCGGGGTCTGAGCGTGCCGGACATGGATGAAGGTCTCGGAGCCGCTGATCTCCGACAGCTCCACCGTGGCTTTGATCTCGGTATCTGCAGATCCCTGCGGCTGTAGAAAGAGATGGTTGGAGCGGACACCGAACCGGTAATCCCCGGGAGCGATTCCCTCGAGGTGGCCAGTCAGGGGAATGGAGATGTCCTTTGCGATGGTGCCGCGGTTCCCGTTGATCGTACCGTCGATATAGTTGATGGGCGGATCGCTGAAGACCTCCGCGACCTTGGTTGTTGCCGGGCTGTGGTAGACCTCGGGGGTGGGACCGGTCTGGAGGATGCGCCCCTGGTGGATCACCACTATGTTGCCGCCCAGCATCAGGGCCTCGGCCGGCTCGGTGGTGGTGTAGACCACAACGGCCTCTCTTCGCTGGAAGATCTGCTGAAGTTCTATCCGGAGTTCTTCTCTCAATTTGTAGTCGAGGTTGACCAGGGGCTCGTCTAAAAGCAGCAGTTGCGCATCCTTGACCAGTGACCTGGCGATTGCGGTCCGCTGCTGCTGCCCCCCGGAAAGCTCGGCCGGAAGCCGGTCCAGCAGGGGAACCAGGTGGAGGATCTCCGCGGTCTCGTAAACCCTCTTTTTGATGGTCTCCTTATCCATGCGGCTCAGCTTGAGGGGGGAGGCGATGTTGTCGAAGACGGTCATGGAGGGGTAGTTGATGAACTGCTGATAGACCATGGCCACCTTGCGCTTCCGGACCGCCATGCCGGTGACATCCTCACCGTTCACCAGGATGCGGCCAGTGGTGGGCTTGTCCAGACCCGCCATGAGGCGCAGCAGGGTGGTCTTTCCGGCCAGTGTCCTTCCCAGGATCACGTTTTTGGACCCGGTTTCAAAGGTCAGATCCGCATTTTCGATATAGACCTCCCGGCCGACCGTTTTGCTGACAGATTCCAGAGTCAGGGTCATTTTTCCGGGTTCTCCTCTTCTTCCGTTAAGGTGTTGAAGGGTTAAGTCGTCAAAAAAGCATTGACCGCAGCAAAAGCCGTGGCAACCGAGAGGCCCGAGCCGCACTTTGCCCGGACCCAGTTCTGATGCCCCAGCACCGAGCCGGCCGCGTAAAGGTGCGGGTGAACCGGGTCGCAGTCCGCGGCAATGGGCCGAAAGCGGTTGTCTATCATCAGGCCGGCCTCGCTGATGCCATGGCCCCGGGGATCGAGAAAATCGTGCCGGTGCCAGAGGGCCCTCTCTTGGGGCTGAAATACCGGCAGATCGAGCAAGGTCTCATGGATGCGGCCCCGATCCCCCCGGAGACCGCGGCCGAGAAACCGGCCCGTGGCCAGTATCACCGCACCTGCACTTAATGTTTTTCCCCCGTCCGATGCCTCGATGTCAAGGATAAAATTGGAATTTAGCTCATAACGGAGCGCGGCGACCCGATGCCGGGGAAAGAGTCGGACTCCTTTTGCCGCCAGGCCACCATGAAAGGCGTCCCGGAGCCGAAGCCCCGCAACCGAGGGCGGAAGGGTCGGAATCTCGAAAACCGGAACCCCGATCCGCTTTTCCAGATCCTTGAAGACCTCCCGGGTCCGGTAGAGCCCTATGACCGCGGGAAAGCCGACCATCTGAGCCCGGCCGAGACAGGCCCGGATGTCGCAGGCCAGAGAACCGCGGCTCTCGGGATTCTCCAGGGCTCTGGCCAGTTGTTCGGCATACTGCAGCCCCCGGCCCCCGGGAAAGGGGATGGTTGCGGTTCGAAGGCCGGGCCATCGATCTGTCAGGGTCGTTGCGATCTGCAGCGCGCTGAACCCTTTGAGTTCCTCGAAATCGACCAGCAGGGTGGGCTGCTTCTCCTCCAGCGCTTGGACCCCGTTCCAGACAGTTTCCGGCACACAGTAGGTCCGCTTGACCCCGCCCATTGCGATGACGACCTCCACATTCCGGTCCGGATCTCTGCGATAGGGGAGGTTCTGCTCTGAAAGAAACTCGAGGAGCCCGTCAATTGAGGTCCGGATATGAGCAGGCGAGACTTTGGAAAAGGGATGATCCGGCAGGTCATTGCGCAGCGCGTTCAGCGCGGCCCACGGGTCATCCCAGAGCTTTCCCTCTCCGATTGGATGGACCGAGAGCAGATCCAGAAGGCCGCTTGCAAAAAGGATCTCGCCGGTCTCCCCCACCATTACGGTTTCGATGCCCTCTTTCGCGGCAAATAGCGCGGCCGACAGACCCGCTATGCCCGCGCCGATGATGGCCAGTTCATAATTCGATCTCTCTGCCCGGTTTGCCATTTTTCTTTACATCTCCAGCCCGAGAAGGCCGCAGTAGATGGCCTCCTTCAGTTCAGACTGCACCAGTTGCCCGCCCCAGAGGATGGAGCGCTCCCCCTTCCACCGCTCCTGGAGAAAGCGGCGCAGCTCCTTCCGGGCCTCAAGCCCTGTCAGATCCCCCCGGTCGCAGAGGTGGCTCGTGACCCGGGCCCCGCAGTATGAACCCTGACAGGCCCCTTTGCCCATGCGGGTGCGGAGACCGATCGCCTTGAGGCTCGGCTTTCCCCCCTGGCTCCGGAACGCATTGACCACCGATTCGATTACGCTTGCCGGGATCATCTCACACTCGCAGAGGAGCGGGTCATGATGGTCCGGGTGCTTGATCCACTCTCGGGGGGCCAGCCCCGGTTCGGTCCATTCGAAGGCCGGATCAACGGGCAGGGGCTTCTCCTTTGTTCTGCAGGGCTTGCAGACTCCGAGCCGCTCACAGACCCTGTCTGCGGTCCGTTCGGCCATGAGCCGGTAGGTGGTGAGCTTGCCGCCGGAGATGGTGAGGAAATTGTCGATGCCGTCTTCGGCATGATCTACCAGGATGAAGCCTCGGCTGACAGAGCGGTCCCCTGCGTCGGGGCCCGAGCGGATCAGGGGGCGGATGCCGGCATAGGCCCGGATGTACCGTACGTTTTCCATCCCCGGGATCATGGCCGCGCCTTCGCTCACCAGGTGGTCCACCTCCCGGACCGTGGGCCGGACATCGGCCGGGACATCCATCCGCAGGGAAGTGGTGCCGAAGATGGATACCGTGCCGCCGGGGACCAGGATGTCGCCGTCGGCCGGCTTCCGGAGCCGGTTGATCACCCGGTTGCTGAGGCGGGAGTGGGTGACGGTGAGACTTCCTTTGGAATAGAGCATGTCCATGTCCGCGCCGGCCATCCGCGCGATCTCGCCGCACCATGCCCCGGCCGCGCTGATGAACTGGTCCGCCTCTACAAAGATGGCCGCACCGGTTTCGGTGTTGATCAGGTGTGCGGATATCAGGCGATTTCCGGCCTTTTTGAAGCCCACGACCTTGTGGTACCGCAGGAGCTTTGTGCCGTGGTTGTGGGCCTCGCAGAAATTCTGAAGCGCGAGCTTGAAGGGATCGACTGTGGCGTCGGGGACTCTGTAGGCCGCGATGATCTTTTGGGAGAGGCAGGGTTCCATCTCCAAGGCTTCCTGGATATCGAGGGACTGGGCCGGGATGCGCGCCTTTTGGCAGAGGCCGGGGAAATCGGCAATGAAGCGTTCATCATCTCCTTCGACAGCGACGAATAGGCCGCCGGTCTCCTCAACGCACTGGGGGGCCAGCCGCTTTAAGATGTCGGCCTCTTCAAGGCATTCGGCCGCGACTTCGCTGTCTGAAGAGACGTAGCGGGCCCCGCTGTGGAGGAGGCCGTGGTTGCGGCCCGAGGCGCCGGAGTTGATGTCTCCCTGCTCTACGATGATGCAGGAGATGCCCCGGAGGACCAGGTCTCTGGCAAGGCCGAGGCCGGTTACGCCGGCGCCGATGATCAGGACCTGGGTGTGCAAGGGGTGCTCCTTTAGGGGTTTATTTATAGGGTTGAAGAAAATGAAAACGGTTCATGATTCATTTTATTTGCACAGGCGGGGCTTCTTTGTCAAGGGTTATTTTCGGTTTTTTACATTATTGGTTTCTTTTCTTTCGGTTTAGAAAATAGGAATGGACTCAGTGGACGGTTAGTGGACGGAGTGTACGGGGATAGAGGGGGATGACAGCCCTTTCAAAACGATTTTCATAATCATCTTTACCACTTTTATATTCCTGTTTATTTTTTCACTTGTGAAAGAATGCCCCCATTGCTATAATACCTTCTTTACCGCTGAGAAAGGAACGGTTATGGCAAATTCCAAATCCCGGAAATCGGCTGGAGAGACGGCCTGTGCGCCGGAGATTTCCCTTTCGGAACCTGATGCGCAGCCTTCTCCGCGCCTGGGGCAGCGTCAGCAGGAGATCCTGGATATGGTTCGGGGGAAGGGGTTTGAATCCATCGAGAATTTGGCCCGGCACTTCGATGTGACGCCCCAGACCATCCGACGGGATATCAACAGCCTGAGTGAGATCGGGCTTCTGCAGCGCCATCATGGGGGCGCGGGGCTCCCCTCCAGTGTGGAGAACTATGCCTATACGGCCCGGAAGATCCTCTGCCTTCAGGAGAAGAAGCGGATCGCGCGGGCACTGGCACGGCAGATTCCGAACAAGTCTTCGATTTTCATCAATATCGGAACCACGACCGAGGAGGTTGCCCGGGTGCTGACGGAAAAGGAACGGCTCCGGGTGATCACCAATAATTTGAATGTGGCGGCCATGATGAGCGGAAACGAAAATTTCGAGGTGATCGTGGCTTCGGGGGTGGTCCGGGGCAAGGACCGGGGGATTACGGGCCATGCCACCATCGACTTTATCCGCCAGTTCAAGGTGGATTTCGGGATCATCGGCATCAGCGGCATCGACAGGGATGGGACTCTGCTCGATTTCGACTACCGGGAGGTGGGCGCGGCACAGGCCATTATCGAAAATTCCGGGAAGGTCTTTCTGGCGGCCGATCATACCAAGTTCGGCCGGAATGCGATGGTGCGGATGGGACATATCCGGGAGATCGACGCGATATTTACGGACCGGAGGCCCCCGGAGGAGATGGTCGATCTTATCGGGGCCTCGGATGTGACGCTGCATATTGCCGATTGAAAAATTAGGGCTTGATCATAAGTTCGGCCACCTGCCCAACTTAAAGCTTCTGCTGTTCCTGCCACCTCGATGTGCAGAAAGGGGATAGCCGGAAACTGGCCGATGTTATGATCAAGCCCAAAAATTATGATTGCACGATCGGGCATTTTCATGTAATGCGTTTCGGGCATTACTCTAATACGGCCGCGGCCGTTGTTATTGGACCGATATTATTGGACCGATGTATTATTGGATTTGAGACTGGAACGGATGCCGCAACCATGACACCAGACGGAACCGAAAGGAGCCGTAAATATGCCGACACACTGCTACCGCTGCGGCGCTCGAATGATGGACGGGGTCTGTCCAGGATGCGCCCGGATGATTCCGAATATCCGCGCGATTCTGGGGTTTTCCCCCAATGCCGAAGGCCCGCAGCAAGAGAAGAAGACTGATGAACTCTCTCCTCTCCCCTCCTGCTCCTCCTCGACCGGTTGATGGCAGGGGTTGACTTTGTGCCCCGGCTGAGATAGACCGGGGCAGGATACAACGCAAGAGGAGACCATGAACCAAAAGCATATCGAAAAAATTGCAGGGGAACTGGCCATCGGGCAGGATCAGGTTGCCGCGACCGCAGCCCTGCTGGAAGATGGGGCCACCGTTCCCTTTATTGCACGATACCGGAAAGAGGCGACCGGAAGCCTCGATGAGGTAGCGGTCGCCGGGGTCCGGGATCGGCTGGATGGATTGGCCGAGCTGGACGCGCGGCGGGATGCGATCCTGAAATCCCTGGAGCAGCACGGCCATCTCACCGAGGAGCTGGGGGCTAAGGTGGCCCAGGCCGAGACTCTTACCGCGCTGGAGGACATCTATCTGCCCTACCGGCCCAAGCGGAGAACCCGGGCCACCATCGCAAAGGAGAAGGGGCTCGAGCCTCTGGCCCAGGAGATCTTCAACCAGACCGGAACCGATCCCCACGGGGCCGCGGCCGCTTTCATCGACCTGGAAAAAGGGGTGGAGGACCACAAAGATGCGCTGGCCGGGGCAAGGGACATCATCGCGGAGTGGGTCAACGAGGATGAGGCTGCGCGCTCATCCCTCCGGAAGCTCTTTTCCGAAAAGGGGATCATCACAAGCCGCGTCGCATCGGGCAAAGAAGATGAAGCGGCCAAATACCGGGATTATTTTGAGTGGCAGGAGCTGATGGCATCGGCCCCGTCCCACCGGATTCTGGCCATGCGCCGGGGGGAGAAGGAGGATCTACTCAATGTGGCCATCGCACCGCCGGAAGAGGATGCCCTCGACATCCTGAAATCGCTGTTTCTCAAAGGAAAGGGCCCTGATGCCCGGCAGGTGGAGGATGCCATCATTGACAGCTACAAGCGCCTCCTCTCACGATCCATGGAGACCGAAGCCAGGCTGGCCGCAAAGGAGCGGGCCGATGCAGAGGCGATCCGGGTCTTTGCCGAAAATCTGAGGGAGCTGCTCCTTTCACCGCCCCTGGGCGCAAAGCGGGTGATGGGGGCAGACCCCGGCTTCCGCACCGGCTGCAAGATCGTCTGCCTGGACCGGCAGGGAAAGCTTCTGCACAACGACACCATCTATCTGCACCAGCCCGATGCCGCAGCCCAAAAGGTGAAAAAGCTCTGCAGAGACTTTGAGATCGAAGCTGTCGGCGTGGGCAACGGCACCGCCAGCCGGGAGACCGAGCGGTTTTTAAAGGAGATCGGCCTGCCCAAGGGGATTCAGATCGTGATGGTCAACGAGAGCGGCGCGTCCATCTATTCCGCATCCGAAGTCGCGCGGGAGGAGTTTCCGGACCTGGATCTGACCGTGAGAGGCTCCGTCTCCATCGGAAGAAGGCTGATGGACCCGCTCTCTGAGCTTGTGAAGATCGACCCGAAATCAATCGGTGTGGGCCAGTATCAGCATGATGTGGATCAGACCGCGCTGAAGAAATCTTTAGATGATGTGGTGATCAGTTGCGTGAATGCGGTGGGGGTGGATGTGAACCGGGCCAGCGCGCAGCTTCTCTCCTATGTGTCGGGGCTCGGACCCTCCCTTGCCAGAAACATCGCGGCCTATCGGGATGAGAACGGCCCCCTTTCCAGCCGCAAGGAGCTGAAGAAGGTGAAAAGATTGGGTCCCAAGGCATTTGAGCAGTCGGCCGGTTTTCTGCGGATACTGGACGGAAAAAACCCCCTCGATGGCAGCGCGGTTCATCCGGAAAGCTACCCGATCATCGAAAAGATGGCCAAAAACCTCGACTGCACGGTCTCGGACCTGATCGCCTCTGGAGAGCTGCGGAAGAAGATCGTTCTGGATCAATATGTCACGGACAAGGTGGGCATTCCGACCCTGAAGGACATCCTGGCCGAGCTGGACAAGCCGGGCCGGGACCCCCGGCAGGGTTTTGAAGCCTTCTCCTTTGCCGATGGGGTGGAGAGCCTTTCGGACCTTACGCCGGGGATGCGCCTGCCCGGAATCGTGACCAACGTCACTGCGTTCGGCGCGTTCGTAGATATCGGAGTGCATCAGGATGGGCTGGTTCACGTCAGCGAACTGGCCGATCACTTTGTAAAGGACCCGGCCGACGTGGTGAAGGTGCAGCAGAAAGTGACCGTGACGGTGCTGGACGTGGACATGGATCGGAAGCGGATCTCCCTCTCCATGAAATCCGCGCCGGAAATGACCGTAAAAGCCGCAGGCCGTGAGGAGAACCCCCGCGGAAAGGCCGGGCCCAAAGCCTCAAAGGGAAAACCGCAGGGAAACCGAAAG
>JAABSP010000046.1 GCA_011390345.1 Desulfobacteraceae bacterium | reverse complement strand
CTTCTCCGCCACCAGATCTTTGATCCGGCGGGTTCCGGCTGTGATCCCCTCCAGCCGGTTGGAGGAGATGGTGCTCTGGATGACGGCCGATTTTTGCATTCGCTCCAGGATCTCCGGAGCCTGCTGCTGATAGAGTTCCTGTTTTCCCTTGTGTTCCCCCAGTTGGCGGACCACGGAAAAGAGGCGGGTCGGAACCCGAAGCGCGGACAGATATGCGGGATCAAAGCTTTTCATCGGATTTCCATCTCAATCCCCTGCATTATCCGGGGCGCTGATCAATCCCAAACAACAACAATTCCCTCAAGGGAATTAAATCTGCCATCACTTGAAATGATCGATATTCCAAGCCATCTGGCTGTTGCAAGAATCAACCGGTCATGAAGCTCATAAAAGGCTGTTTTTTCCGCTACCCGGAGAATATCAGGGTTCAGATTTACAATCGTGTATTTCGATGAGGATTCGATGATATTCAATGTTTCTGACAGGTCGATCTCAATCCGGTTTTCTCGGCAAGATACATCACCTCCATCAGGCTGACGACTGAGATCACAAATTCATTGTCATCATGTTCCAAAGTGTCCAACAACCGAGCGGCCTTTTTTCCGATTCTGCCCGAACTGGTAAAATGTCGGACAAGGGCAACAGTATCAAGCAGATACCGCATATCAGAAATTCTTTCTGAGGATGGAATCCCCCAGTTCCTGCCGGATTGCCTTAAACTCCGCATCCATGTCCGGAATTTTTTCAAACCCTTTATCCTTCCAGATCCCTTTCAGGCTGTCTCTATGACCTTTTGACATGTTCGCCTTCAAGATCCGGGGCTCTCATCTGACGCACTCATCATCGGATTTAGGGCGACATTTCCCTGACGCTGCGGTCCTTTAACCAAGCCGAAAAACCGGCTTCATCCATCTCTCCTGTAGCAAGCGCCAAAACGGTCGCCACGGCTTCAGCTTCCGACACCCTCAGTTCCCAACCATTGAGGTCAAGGAAAATGAAGGCTCCGAGAAAGCCTGTGCGCTTGTTTCCATCCAGAAAAGGGTGATTTCGTATAATGCCGAAGGCATAAGCGGCCGCAAGATCGAAAACCGAAGGCTTTTCGTAAGCAGCCCGGTTACGGGGACGGTCAAGTGCAGAGGAAAGCAGACCCGAATCCCGAATGCCGAGGCTTCCGCCATGTTCCGCGATCTGTTCTCCATGAACGGCAATGATGACATCTTCCCGGAGCCAGCGCCAGATCATTTCCCGGCAAGCTCATGCAATGCATTCCGATACTTTGCCATGCCGCGGTGGGCGGCCCCCATCTGTTCTTCGAATTCCGGATCATAGGGTGTGATCATATATCCATCGGGCGTTTCCGTGAGAAAGAGGCTGTCGCCCTTCTTCAACTTGAGCCGGGCAACGACCTCTTTTGGGAGGATAACGCCGGTCGAATTGCCGACTTGAGTTACGGTTGTACGCATCTGCTCACCTCCGAAGGTTATATCGGTATGTTATAGCTTCAATTGTTTGTCCGTCAAGAAGAAAGCTTTTGTTCTGCGGTCTCGATCCCCTACATTTCCGGGGCTCTAACCTGACGACATTTTCTTCATGGAGGCGACGGTGATGCTCCGTCTCGATCCCCTACATTTCCGGGGCTCTAACCTGACGGTTCAGGTTAATCAATGCAGCAGTCAAGGATGTCTCGATCCCCTACATTTCCGGGGCTCTAACCTGACTGCACTCGCCATTCGAACTAGTAGTTCTTTGAAAGACACCAATGTTCTGATATCGCAATAAATTATCAAAAAACATTTAAAACGGAATACGATCATACCAGTAAATCTCTGATCCCAACAAGTCGGCTTAAGTTTTTGGAATAAATTTAAATAACCTAATTTTGCACCCGCCTGTTTTTCTCCCGTTTAACTATACCCATTAAATTCCATCATTTCAAATACATGCAGATTTCAATAGGGACATATCCAAAAAACTCGGGTCTCCATCGCAGGGAAACCAAGGGTAAAATCGACCTATTTTCAAGATATATCCCTATTTCAGGGCAAATCCGAAAAAGGTCGAGTTCCCCAAACAGCAGGTACTTTCTTCATACCACACAACCGGAGCCCCTGCAACCCGAATGAAGATCCGCGTCAGTAATCCGGGTCCAGAAACCGCGTCACCTCCTGAACCGTCCCCCGGACCGTCTTTCGGATCGATTGGCTCTCCTCATCGTCCATCTCCATGCGGGCCGCCCAGGCCTCGTAGAAGGTTCTGCGGGCCGCCTTCAACATTCTGCACCCGTCTTCTGGGCTTGTGGTGAAATCCTTCGGAGAGAGCTTCTCCAGCACATCCAGGACGAACAGATCCACCACTGGCCGAACCGGCTCCAGGACATCGAGGACCATATTGTCCCGCCCCGACTCCAGTGCATGGAAGAAGCCGACGGCCGGGTCCAGCCCCCGGATCTGAACCTCCCGGCGAATCTCTCCCCCGGCGATCACATAGCTCAAAGAGAGCAGGGAATTGACCGGATCTCTTGGGGGCCTCCGGTTCCTGCCCTGAAAGCTTCAAATGGATCAACCGGCGCGTGATCTGCAAGGAGAGAGTCCGGTGAAGAAAAAGACCGCCTTCTGGGCCGCGATCCCCTCTTTTTTGATGCGGTAGTGAATCCGTTTGAGGCGCTTTCAATGGCCAAATTCGGCTCGGTCCTTTTCCCCCAAAGAATAGAGGTAATGAATAAAATAAATGGTGTAATGGAAAAAGACCCTCATCCACAAGTATCCTGGAAAGGGTACAATATACGCTCAATAAAACCGTCTAAGACAATTTTTTCCACAATATATAGATCCTTCCGTTGTCACTGTCTCCACCGATCCATTACACCATTACTTCTCATTATCCATCCGGTTTCATCTTCCGCCACTTGGCCCCCCTTCCTCGCCCCACCGCTTCGATCTTCTCCTGATCCCGAAGTTGAAAGAGTACATGGCGGATCATGTCCCGGCTCACATTCGGGCAGACTCTTTCCAGTTCCGAGATGCTGAAATCCGTTTCGAATCCCTCGACAGCATCCATTACCCTTTTGGTCTTGCTGCCCGGCGCTTCCCTTTGTCTGTCGAATCTTTCCTGAAAATCGGCATAGGCCGCCAGCACCACCCCCAGAAAATATTCGGCCCAGGGCCAGATATCGTGACGCCCCTCATGCCATCCCTGAGAGGAACGGTAAAGCGTGTCATAATATGATTCCCGGGTCCCTTCGATGATCCGTTCCAAGCTGATATAACGGCCCGCTTCGTAGCCGTTGTGATAGAGCAGCAGCACCGTCAGCAGCCTGGCCATCCGGCCGTTGCCGTCCAGGAAGGGGTGGATGCAGAGGAAGTCGATGATATAGAAGGGAATCAGGATCAGCGGGTCCCATTCCCCCTCGGCCGAGACCCGGCGGTAGTCCCGGTGAAGGCTTTCCATGTATTCCGGCGTCAAAAAGGGCGGGACCGGCTCGAAACGGAACCGGCGGGTTCCGTCCGGCAGGGCTTCGGTGATGGTGTTGTCCGTCGATTTCCACCGTCCTCCCTCTTTTCCCGCATACTTCATCAGATCCCGATGGAACTGCAGCACGATGCCATCTGTGAAAGGGATGCTGCGATGGCTGCGATGAATCGTATTGAGCACATCCCGATACCCCGCGATCTCGGCTTCGGAGCGGTTGGCCGGCGCGGTCTTCTCCGCCATCAGATCTTTGATCCGGCGGGTTCCGGCCGTGATGCCCTCCAGCCGGTTGGAGGAGATGGTGCTATGGATGACGGCCGATTTTCGCATCCGCTCCAGAATCTCCGGGGCCTGCTGATGATAGAGTGCCTGTTTTCCCTTGTGCTCCCCCAGTTGGCGGATTACGGAAAAGAGGCGGGTCGGAATCCGAAGCGCGGCCAGGTATGCGGGTTCAAAGCTTTTCATCGTTTGTACCAGACCCACATACTCTCGATCCCTCCGCAGATCTGGGTGTTGTTGGTCAGCTTCCCGGCCAGGGTGTAGCCGGCCCGTTTGAAGGTGATGTTGATGCCCGGCGACAGGGTTCTGGCAATGGTGTAGAGGGTGGAGATCCCCATTCGGGCCATCTCGGCCTCCATGTGAACAAGAAGCGCTGCAGCCAGATGCTGCCCCTGGTATTCCGGCAGGACCGCAAAGTCGGTCATCTCCGCGTTGCCGTGTTCCGGGTCGATCTCGGCTCCGGCGATTCCGGCCATCTTTCCCCGGTCCGTCAGGCAGAAGTATCGGGATTCCCCGGATGCCATCATCTCCTTTAAAAACCCGGGATCATACACCGGAAAGGGGTAGGTGGAAAAGACATTTCGGAAGATGCGGCTCATCTCCCGGGCATCTTCGGGGCTGCACTCCCGGAGGATAAGGCCGGAGTTCTGCTTCGGGGGGCGGGTCTTTGCCCCCTTTGTCGAGAGCAGCGCCAGTGTTTTGCGGATGCGGCCGGGATGGCGCTCCTGCCCCCGGTTTCGGCAGAAGTATTTGGACATGAAGAGCCCGTCGGTGCGGCCGTGGTAATATCCGGGTATCCGGGCCTCGGGATGGTAGCCTTTCTCTTCCAGAAGGGGGCCGGCATCCGCGGGAACCTTGGCCAGGGCCTTGCCGTATCCCCCTTTTCGCGCGATCCGCTCCATCTCGAAGATTATCTTGGGAAAATCGGATTCTGAAAGGCGCATCAGATAGACCCGGCTGCTCAATGGCCCGTACTGGAGCAGGGAGCGGCCGAAGGTTTCGGTTGTGTCGGACAGGGTCATGGGACTTATCCTCCTGCGAAGGGTTCGGCGCATACTCTACCACATCCGGGGCAGGGGGCAAAGGCGGAATCGGAAAACCGGTTTCCAATTCCATATCCGGTCCAATATCCGGCTTGAAAAAGGCCTCTCTTTCTGGTACACAGCACCTATTTTACAACGGAGGAAATCATGATCTATCCCTATCTCTTCTACAGCGAAAAGATTCCCCACGCCCCGGTCTTCGCGGATCTGGAGGGAGCCCCCCTGGTTGCCGATCTCTCCTGCCGGAACCCCCTGCTTTCAAAGATGGATGCCCGGGATCAGGTGCGGCTTCAGCGACAACTGGAAAATGATATGGCTGAACAGGGCAGGCATTGGGGCGTCGCGGGCTATCTGGAGCGGCGGGACTCCCTGCTTCGGGACTGCCCCCAGATGGTGGCAGAAGCCCGGTTTTACCACCTGGGCCTCGATGTGATCGTCCCCCTGGGAACTCCCCTTCACGCGCCCCTGGACGGCACGGTGGAGACGGCCGGATACGAAGAAGGGGAGGGGAACTACGGCGGCTATCTGCTTTTGTGCCACCAGAGTCCCCTTTTCGAGACCTTCTACAGCTTCTACGGCCACCTGAACCCTTGGGCCCTGCCGGAACCGGGGAGCCTTTTTGAGGCCGGAGAGCCCTTTGCCAGGATCGGCGACTTCTCCGAAAACGGCAACTGGTTCTACCACACCCATATCCAGATCCTTACCCGGAAAGGGTTCGACGAGGGGTATATCTCCAAGGGGTATTGTGCGGCCGAGGATCTCGGCCGCATCAATGATCTCTGCCCCTCTCCGATTCCCCTGTTCCGGGTCTGAAGGATCGGGCGGCGGGGCAGAGGTTTTCGGGTCTGAAGCGGCTCTTCTCTCCTACCGCTGTTTGATCGCGGCATGGGCCGCGGCCAGCCGGGCCACGGGAACCCGGAACGGTGAGCAGGAGACATAGTTGAGCCCGAGCTGGTGGCAGAGTGCGATGGACTGGGGCTCTCCGCCATGCTCGCCGCAGATGCCGCACTCCAGATCCGGGTTGACCTTCCGGCCCTTTTCAATGGCGATCCGCATCAGCTCGCCCACACCATCCGGGTCGATAATCGCAAAGGGGTTGTTGGGCAGAATCCCGCCCTCCATGTACTCGATGAGGAAGTCCGATTCCGCGTCATCCCTGGAGATCCCGTAGGTGGTCTGGGTCAGATCGTTGGTGCCGAAGGAGAAAAATCCGGCATACTCCGCGATCGCGTCCGCGGTCAGTGCGGCCCGGGGGATCTCGATCATGGTGCCGAACTTGTAGTCGATCTCCATCCGCTGCTCCTCCATCACCTGCCGGGCCTCGGCCTCGAGCGTTACCCGCTGATGCTTCAGCTCGTTGGCATGGCTGGTGAGGGGGATCATCACCTCGGGATGGACCGAAATCCCCTCCTTGGAGACCGCACAGGCCGCCTCGAAGATGGCCCGCACCTGCATCCGGGTCAGCTCCGGAATATGGATGCCCAACCGCACCCCCCGCATCCCGAGCATGGGGTTGGACTCCCGCAGCCGCTCCACCTGCTTCAGGATCGCCTGCTTTTTCTTGATCTCATCCAGCAGCTCGTCGATCTTATGCAGGTTGTCAGCGTGCTGGAGCCGGATTTTCAGGTCCGAAAGGCTCTGCATCAGCTCCACAAAATCGGGCAGAAACTCGTGCAGGGGCGGATCGATGAGCCGGATCACCACGGGAAGGCCGTCCATGGCCTGAAAAAGCCCTACGAAATCCTCCCGCTGGAACGGGAGCAGCGCATTGATGGCCTCTCTCCGGTCAAAGGGGAGGTCGGCCATGATCATCCGCTGGACAAAGGGGAGCCGTTCGGCCTGCAGAAACATATGCTCGGTGCGGCAGAGGCCGATGCCCTGAGCCCCGTATTCCCGGGCCCGTTCTGCATCTTTGGGATAGTCCGCGTTGGTCCAGACCCCCAGAGTCCGGAAGGTGTCGGCCCATTTCAGCAGTTGGATGAGCCATTCATCATGGATGTCGGGAACCGTTGTGGTCAGCTTCCCCTCGTAGACCCGGCCCAGGGTCCCGTCAATGGAGATGGGGTCACCCTCGTGGATCACCCGGTCCCCCACCCGGATCACCCGCTTCCCCATGTCCAGCTTGAGCGCAGAGACCCCCACCACGGCCGGCTTCCCGAACTGGCGGGCCACCAGGGCCGCATGGCTCGTGCGCCCCCCCCGGCTGGTGAGAATGCCCCGGGCCGCCAGCATCCCGTGAACATCATCCGGCTTGGTCTCGGGCCGGACCATGATCACATCCTTGCCCTCCTTGGACCAGGCTTCGGCAAGATCAGCATCCATAGCCACGATTCCGACCGCTGCCCCGGGGGAGACATTGAGCCCTGTCGCCAGCAACTGCCCCATCTCCTCTGCCGAATCCACGGACTCGATGCTGAACTGAGGGTGGAGAAAGAAGTCCACATGCTCCGGCTTCACCCGGAGAACCGCCTCCTCTGTGGAGATCAGCTCCTCCTGGACCATATCGACCGCGATCCGGACAGCAGCCTGCGCGGTGCGCTTTCCGTCTCTGGTCTGGAGCATCCAGAGTTTGCCCTTTTCGATGGTGAACTCCACATCCTGCATCTCCCGGTAGTGGGTCTCCAGCCGGTTGACGATCTCCTCCAGCTCCTGCCAGGCCTCGGGCATCTCATCGGCCAGTTGGGAGATATCCTTGGTCATCCGGGTGCCGGCCACCACATCCTCGCCCTGGGCATTGGTGAGATAATCCCCCTCGATCCGCTTATCTCCGGTGGAGCCGTTCCGGGTCATGGCCACGCCGGTCGCACAATCGTTTCCCAGATTGCCGAAGACCATGGTGACGACGCTCACCGCGGTTCCCAGATCATGGGCGATCCCGGCCGCGTTCCGGTAATCTGCGGCCCGCTTGCCGTTCCAGCTTTTGAAGACCGCCTCGGTGGCCAGCATCAACTGGATATAGGGGTCCATCGGGAAATCGAGCTTGGTGTGGATCTTGAAAAGGGTCTTGAAGCGCTCGGTAATGGCCTTCCAATCCTCGGCCGTCAGCTCCGCGTCGGTCTCCACTCCCTTTTTCTCCCGGACTCTTTCGATCACCTCTTCGAAGATCTCGTCCGGGACCCCCATCACCACATTGCCGAACATCTGAACCAGGCGCCGGTAGGAATCATACGCGAACCGCTCATCCCCGGTGAGCCGGGAGAGCCCCGCCACAGTCTCGTCATTGAGGCCGATGTTCAACACCGTGTCCATCATCCCGGGCATGGAGAACATCGCCCCGGAACGGCAGGAGACCAGTAGCGGGTTCTCCGGATCTCCAAAGTTTTTGCCGGTCTGCTCCTCCACTTGGTGCATGGCCGCCTGCTCCTGCTCCCAGAGCCCCTCGGGAAAGATGCTGCCTTCTTCCAGAAACGCGTTGCAGGCCCTTGTGGTGACGGTGAAGCCGGGGGGAACCGGCACACCAATGCGCGTCATCTCGAGAAGATTGGCCCCCTTGCCTCCCAGCAGGGCGCGCACTCCTTCCCAGTTTCCCCCTGCATCCTTTTCTGCGGACTCGACCTCCTCAAAAAGATAAACCCATTTTTCTGCCATTCTTATGCCTCATTCATACCCTTAAAATATTTAAAGATGCTTTCTACTCTTCCTAATCCCTCATGGTAAAAAAAGGCAGAGCATTTGTCAATTTGTATGATTTTTCCATACAATTCAATATGGTTTTATCATAATAAAATCCATCTCCCAAAGATCCCCATCTGCAGCAAAAATTTAACCTATTGAAATAAAATGAAATTAAAATGATCGTCTCTTTGGCACGCTCTTCGCATCTACAATCATCGACTCGGTTTTGGTCATTTCCGTACCTTCTAATGACTACAAAAAAAACTTATCGGCCTTATCAACGTCTTAGAAAACCCCCCTCATCTTTTTTATATCATCAAACCGCTGAAACAAATAAACCGAAACCGAGTCCCTCCCAAGACTTACAACCGCCAATAAACCCTTCTTTTGATAATTTTCTGCCCGTGAAACTGACTTCAAAGACATTGATCGCCCTTCTGCTCCTTTTCCTGCTAAAGGCGGAGACGGAATACCTTCTGTTCCGCCACCGCTTCGGCCCCATTGCCCCGGAGGGAGATCCATACTACTGGCTCTTTCGGCTGCTCCTGGACATCCTTCTCATCAGCGCCATTCTTCTTCTTCTGCACTGGATGATTTTGAAGCCTTTGACCCGTTTTCTCAGCCATATCCAGACCATTCGGGAGAGCGGAGAGACCCATTTCCGATACGCCTCCAAGCGGGCCGATGAGATCGGGGTGCTGGCGGCGGAGTTCAATCGGATGCTGGACCGGCTCGATCAGCAGCGGGCCGTCTGCCGGGAGAGTGAGGCCTATTATCAGTCGGTATTGCGGAGCATGAATGATGAAATTGTGATATTGGACCGCAATTATGACATCGTTGACATGAACCGGGATTATCTGGCCTCTGCCCGATCTGCTCGAAAGGATGCCATTGGAAAGCCGTGCAAGGAGATCTTTACCTGTCTGAGGGGGCTTTTTGAAGAGCGGGATGAGGTGCTGCAGGCGGTTTTCCGATCGGGCCGGTTCCGCAGTATCCGCCATGAATGGACCGAGACCAACGGTCGCAAGGGCTGGAAGGATCTGCTGATCTCCCCGCTCTCTTTAGAGGAGGAGAGCGTTACCCATATCATCATCGCTGCCCGGGATATCACCCATGAGGTGCTGCTGGAGAACCGGCTCCGCCATGCGCAGAAGATGGAGGCCATCGGAACCCTTGCCGGCGGAATCGCGCATGATTTCAACAATATCCTGATGACCATCATGATGAACACCGAATTCGTGCTGCGGAAGTGGGAGGGGAGCAACGGCATCAGGGAGAGCCTGGACCTCTCTCTCCGTGCGGCCTATCGAGCCCGGGATCTGGTGGAGCAGATCCTTACCTTCAGCCGCAAAGAGGAGCAGAAAAAGAGTCCTTTGATCATCGGTCCCATCATCAAGGAATCGATCAAGATGCTGAGAGCCTCACTGCCTGCAACCGTGGAGATCCGGCAGAATATCGAGCCGGAAACGGGCGCTGTTTTAGGCAATCCGGTTCAGATCCAGCAGGTGCTGATCAATCTCTGCTCCAATGCGGCCCATGCCATGCGCCGTCGGGGCGGGGTGCTGACAGTGGAGCTGAGCCGCTGCCGCATCGAAAAGGAGGAGCCCCTGGCCCGTCCGCATCTCAAGCCGGGCCGATATCTCCGGCTGGGGGTGGTCGATACCGGAGAAGGTATGTCTCAGGAGCGAATCGATCAGATTTTCCAGCCCTTTTTCACCACCAAACCGCCCGGGGAGGGAACCGGCATGGGGCTTGCCATGGTTCACAGTCTCATCGAGGGGATGGGCGGGGCTGTCAAAGTCGAAAGCCGGATCGATCAGGGCTCCCGTTTCGATGTCTATTTTCCGGAACATGAGGGGACCCTTTCGGAAGAGGCGTCTGAGGCATTCAGTCCGGCGCCTCCGGGGGAAGGGCGGATTCTGGTGATCGATGACGAGGCCCCTGTGGTCCGGATCATCGGGAAATTACTGACCGAAAGCGGCTACACCGTGACCGGAGAGACCGATGGACTGGCTGCGCTCAATCGTTTCCGAAAGAATCCGGACAGCTTTGATCTCGTGGTCACAGACCAGACCATGCCCGGGGCCACCGGTATCGAGTTGAGCCGGGAGATGCTGGCCCTGCGTCCGGATCTTCCCATTGTCCTCTGCACAGGTTTCAGTGAGATCATCAGCCGGGAAGAAGCCCTGCAGCAGGGGATTCGAGAGTTTGTCATGAAACCCATCACCTCGGTCAACCTCACGGAAATCATCGGTCGAATCCTCACTGAAAAATAGCGCTTTTCAATTCCTTCTGAATCTGCTATGGTTTCTCTTATTCCCTCGGACCTGTTGCTGCGGACCGCTTCCGGTGCGGTTCGGCTGAAGTAGGAAAATCCTGCCCGGCTATTGTGAACCCATTGTCCGATGGATCGCTTTCGATCAATATTGAAAAAGAGATAAGGCAATGGCACGACTGTTAGTGATCGATGACGATCGGATGATTTGCGACACCATGAACCGGATCTTTTCGGACATGGAACATGATGTGAACCTTGCTTACTCCCTGAAGGAAGGGCTGGAGAAGGCCAACCAGAACCCCTATGACGTGGTCTTTTTAGATGTTCGCCTGCCGGACGGGGATGGCCTGAGCCATATCGGAGAAATCCAGGCCGCACCCTCCCTGCCCGAGGTGGTGATCATCACCGGATTTGCCGACGCGGACGGTGCGGAAATCGCCATCAAGAACAATGCCTGGGACTATATCCGGAAGCCGGCCTCCATAGATGCCATGAGCATGACCCTGAAGCGGGCTCTGGATTACCGGCGCGAGAAACTGGCCAACCGGCCCCGAACCCGAATTCGCCGGGAAAACATCATCGGGGAGAGCCCGAAGATCCAGGAGTGTCTAGAGCTGGTGGCCCGGGCGGCCCAGAGCCATGCCAACATCCTGATTACGGGGGAGACCGGAACCGGAAAGGAACTCTTTGCCAGGGCCATTCACAACAACAGCAGCCGTTCCGAGAAGAATTTCGTGGTTGTGGACTGCGGTTCTCTGCCGGAGACGCTGATGGAGAGCATCCTCTTTGGCCATGCAAAAGGGGCATTTACGGGCGCGGACAAGGCCACAGACGGTCTGGTGAAACATGCAGACGGCGGAACCCTCTTCTTTGACGAGATCGGGGAGCTGACGCTGTCTGCCCAGAAATCCCTGCTTCGGGTGCTTCAGGAGAAGCGTTTTCATCCGGTAGGCTCCACAAAGGAGATCGAAAGCGATTTTCGGCTGGTCGCGGCCACCAATCGGGATCTGGAGGAGATGGTCCGGCGGCGGAAGTTTCGGGATGATCTGCTTTTCCGGCTTCGTTCCATTACCCTGGAACTTCCGCCGCTCCGGGAGCGCGTCGAGGATATCCGCCCTCTGACAGAGCACTACATCGAGCGTCTCTGCGGGTCCCACGGCCTGGAAGTGAAGGATTTTTCACCGGAATTCTGCGAGGAACTCTGCGCATACCGGTGGCCCGGAAATGTTCGAGAGCTTTTCAGCGCGTTGGAATGGGTGATGGCCCAGTCCCTCTATGAGCCGGTGCTCTATCCGAAGCATCTGCCCCCCCAGATCCGGATTGAGGTTGCCCGGGCCGTTTTCGGAGAGCCTGCCCAGGCCGAAGTCTCGGAAGCCTCGGTTCCGGAAAAGGGCGACCGGATTTGTGTCAAAAACATTGACGGGATTCTTCTTCCCTGGAAAAAATTCCGCAGAAGGCTGCTCGATCAGGAGGAGCAGCGATACCTCCGGGCATTGATGGAGAAGAGCGACGGCGACATCAAGGCCGCGGCCGTGATGTCAGGGCTCTCCCGGCCCCGGCTCTATGAACTTCTTCGAAAGCACGGGCTCCAGGGCCGCTGATCCTTTCACCGTTTACAGGCCGATTTCAGGCGGTCCCAGGGTATCCGCTCCAAGGCCTTGCAGAGCAGGAGATCGGCCTTGTCCATTATCTTGGCTATGGTGATGGAGCGGGACGCGATGATTGCAAGTCCGGGAATCCCGAAGATGATGCCCGGCATTCCCGGGGATAACCCGCCCAGAATTCCCAGCAGCAACAGGATTACTCCCAGGAGCGTCAGGCCGTGGTACCGCCACCAGGAGGTCTGCTCTTTTTTGCTCTGCCGGCGATTGTATTGGTCTTTGAAACGCTCTCCTGCCGGAACATTGCTCATCTGATCATAGGTCTTTTTGAAATGATCTTTCATTTGGCTCATGTTTCCTCCCTTTTCCTTCTCCTCAGCCATAGCGACGCGCTTTGAGATGATCCTTTCCGTTCAGTCCGGAAAGGATCAAGGAGCGGGTAGCCGCTGATTTCCTTTATACTGTATAGCATTTTTCAGACTCCTTATGATAATATTCCCCGGTGAGAGGCTGGTCTCTTCGATGATCATCAGCCTATCAGATTCGGCAGATCCGTGTAAATACGGTTTATCCCGTAATTGACCGGAACAGGTACGTTAATCCTGCAGGAATGGCTACGGACATTTATTTACGGAGGTGTACATTTTATGGGCAAAAGCGAATGGAAGATCAACCGGATACTGTTTCTTGTGATGGCGGCACTGCTGTTTCTTGCCATCGGATGCTCGGATGAGGACATGGACGATGACGAACTCGATACGGATCTTCCCGAGACCCCTGCTCCTGAGTCGCCCGCGCCTGAAACCCCTGTGCCAGTGACCCTCACCTATACCTTTGCCTTGGATCTCGAAGGCTGGGAGGGCGGCTTTGCGGACCGTCCCGTGGAACCCGAAGGGATGGATCTCACCTATGAATACCGGGAGCTGCCGGAGAGGGTCTCTTCCGAAGGGGGCGGAGCCTTCATCTCCGGGAAGAACACCTCAGACGATCTCTTCATGTTCATCAAGCGCCGCATAGAAGTGGATGCCCTTGTGCCGAACACGACCTATGTCCTGGATTTCACGGTTGAATTCGCCACCGAATCTCCGTCAGGGTGCGTTGGTATTGGCGGGCCTCCGGGGGAGGCGGTCCGGATGAAGGTCGGGGCAACGGTGACAGAGCCGACGCTGGTGGTCGAGGATACCTTTTACGGGATCAGCATCACCAAAGATCCCTTTCCCGAATCCGGGGAGAAGCTCGATATGATCGAGATCGGCCATGTGGGCAACACCGAGAGTACCTGCCACGAGTTCCAGTGGGAGATGAAGACCCTGAGCCCCGGGGAGACGGATTTCACCGTGACGACCGGGGAGGCCGGGGATCTCTGGCTGATCATCGGAACCGATTCGGGGTTTGAAGGGGAGACCCGGCTCTATTACAGCCGGATCGTCGTCACTTTGACGCCGCTGTTGTAAAGCCAATATTATCAGGGGGGGCATGAGAGATTTCTTTGCTTTGGCGGCCATTGCCCGTTTCTTCTGCTTATGGCCGCTGATGCGGAAGGCTTCCGGAGCTTTCCCAGAAACAGATCTTCCTGCCGAAGGGGTTTTTTCATACTTTGTTTTGGATCAATCGCGGATCAACTCAGTTCGTGGGTAAAAACCCCTGCTTTTGCCGCCATCCCATCTGCCAGCTCGATCACCCGCCGATGGTGAGTAAAAAGCAGCACCTGCGTCCGTCCGGCCAGGTCCGCGAGTACTTCGAGGCAGACCTTGGTCCGCCGGTCGTCAAACCCGATGAGGATGTCATCGACCACAAAGGGGAGGGGTTCTCCCCTGCTCAGGTGCTGTTCGAGGGTGGAGAGGCGCAGAGACAGGTAGAGCTGATCCCGGGTTCCTTCGCTCATTCCCTCCACGGGAACTTCCGTATTGTCGGGCCGAACCCCGAGCAGGATGGGCTTGCCGCCGTTGTCCAGCTCATCCCGAAGGCTCGTGTATGACCCAAGGGTGAGCCGGGAAAAGAGCTGGCCCGCTCTTGCCAGAACCGGGGCCTGGTTCTTCTTCCGATACGCTTCGATCTGCTGTTCGAGAATCAGCGCGGCAGTCTGCAGGCGGAGGTACTGCTCGGCCCCGGAAAGCATGGCCGCGAGGTGTTCTTCGGCCTCTTCTGATGCGTTTGCCGCATCCGCGCTGCCATCCTTGGCATTGATCTCGTACTGGAGGGTCTGGCGCTGGTCCCGCAGCGCATCACGGTTTGCCTTCAGTTCTCTGAGCGCTATGGAGACCCGCTCCAGCTCGGCGTCGATGGCATCGGTCTCGCATTCTTCGGCCTCTTTCTCCAATGCTTCTGTGCTCAGGCCATCCCCGCTGCGGGTGAGTTCCTGTTCAAGGGCATCGAGCTTTCTTCCCAGCTCCCGTTTCTTTCTCGACCGCTCCCCGGCCGGTTCCAGCGCCTCATCGGTTTCCACACCCGCCTGCTCTCGCAATGCAGCTAGCTGTTCCCGTCCATTCCGGATCGTTATGCCGGCGTTTTCGATCTCTTCGGTTACCTCTTTGATCTGGCTCTCGATTTTTTTAAGGCTTGCCCGGGCTTCCCGGGCATCGTTCAGGTCCCGGTGGAGCTGTGCTGCGATGGTGCCGGCCTCCATCCCCTCTCTTTTAAAGCCGATGGTGTCGGCAAAGCCAAACACCCTGTCTTCGAAGTCCTCTTGAACCCGATCCATCCCGTAAATCCGCCTGCGCAGCTCTTCGGATTTGTCGAATTTATCAAAAAAGGAGACGAGCCGGTCAAAGGTCTCGGTGGCGTGCTCCGGATGCACATCAGGATGGAGTCCCAATCCGTCGATGGCCTGTGCCCATTCCGTTCTCCAGTGGGAGCGGTCGCTCTCGATGGCATTCAACTCCTCCCGCAGCCGTCTGATGCGGATTTCGGCATCCCCTGATGAATGCTCCAACCGGCGCTTCCCCTCCAGCGCAGCCTCCTCCTGCTCGACCCGATCTTCACAGAGGCTGATCATCCCCTCGAGGTGCATTTTCCCGGTGTCGATGGAATCGTCGAACTTTGCGATCTGCAGGGAGACTGCCTCTTTCAGTGCTTCATGTCCTCGGGCCAGCTTTTCCGCATCCCCCGCGGCCATCATCGCGGCCTGAACATTTGCCAGAAGTTTCTCTGCTCTTAAAAGCCACTGCTTCATCTCCCGGGGCATCCCGGGCTCGATGCCCAGGGGTTCCCAGATCTCATCCCATTCCTTTTGACAGGTTTTTTCCCTCTCTTTGGCACTTTCAGCTTCTCTTCCGATCTCCTCCATGCGCATTCTCAGCTCTTGGATCCGGGCCTCCAGATCGGCCCGCTTCACCACTTGATCCGCGTCCAGCCGGAGCCGGTCCGACACATGGTCTACGCTTTGGACGCTCTTTTCATACTGCGCAACAAGATCGCCATCCGGTGCAAATGCTTCGATCTCTTCCTCGGCATCGTGCTTTTCGATGTATCTGCCCTTGATCAGGGACCATCCCCTGTTCCGAACCCGCCGGGCCTCTTCCATGACCGCGACCGTGGGCACATCGCTTTTCAGCAGCAGCGCCTTCAGATCCCCTTCGGCCCCCTTTCGCTCCTCCCCCATCTCCTTGAGCTTGCGGCCTTGATCCCGGATGCTTTCATTGATTTCGTCGAACCTTTTTTCAAACCGGTCCAGGGTTTCTGAAACAGGCATCGCCGCCTTCAAAAGTCCTTCAATGGTTCCGGAAAATCTACCTAGCCGGGCAAGCTCGTTCTCGCAGGCTCTTTTGCCCTCTCCGGCCCGTTTTCGAGCGTCGGACAACCGCTGTTCAAGATCCCCGGCCTTGCGTGCGGCCGCAATCGATGCCTTCAGCTCGCCCAGATCCAGATCTGACGGAGACGAAACCTCCCCCAGTTTCTTCAAAATTCCCTTCCGCTCCTCCTCTGCATCTTGCAGGCTCGTATCGGCCTTCTCCGCCTTCTGGCTCAAGAGATCATGCTTTTTTGCAAGGCCCGAGATCCACTTCTTCTTGTTGAGCAGCGTGCGCAGTCCCTCGGCCTCATCCAATGCAAGATCGGGATGCACCGTCTTCAAAAGGGTCTCGGCCTCATTGCGCAGCATACGCCGCTTCCCGTCCTGCATGGGCCGGTCCCTGACTGTTTTTTCAACCGCGCCCAGTTCCTTCTGAATGGCCAGAATCGCCTCCTCGTTCTCAAAGAGTTCGCCCCGGACGTTCAGGGTTTCGGCCTCCGCGTTCAGGCGGGAAAGTCTGGCCTCGGCCTTCTCCTTGTTCTCCGTTGCGATCTGCAGGTTGTGCATCGCGGTTTTCCGTCTTTCATTGAAATCTTCCGGCAGCAGCAGCACCTGGCCCAGGGCTTCCATCTGCGCTGTCACCGTACGCCGTTCCGCGAGGGGGCCCATCACCCGTTTGAGCCGTGCCAGACGGTTTTCCTCTTTGCTCTTTTCATTGATCTTTTCATCCATCTCTTTGACGGCAAAATCGATCTCTTTGAAATCCTTCTGTAGCCGCTTCCATTCCCGAACCGGAAGGGTCGCCTCCCGGATGCGCTTCTGAGCATCTTTGTAGTTCGATATGGCCTGGTTTACGGGTTTTTTGGAGGCCCGGGGCCTGAAAAGTTCTTCCGCGCCGCTCTGCAGCTCGGCCAGCAATTCCCGCAGGCTCGCGGTGGCTCCCACGGCCGCGCTGAAGAGGGCCTGCCCCAGATCCCCGGACTGGTTCAGCAGCTCCTCTCCGCCTGCGATCAGTCTGCCGTAGTCGATTCCGTAGAGCTTTGTGAAGAGGGACTCATCGATGCCAGAGAGAAATGGCAGCAGAATCGCATCCTCCAGCGCCGACTCGGTTTCAGGTTCCAGCACCGTATCCTTTCTTCCCTTTCGCCGGACGAATTCGATACTCTTGCCATCTGAAAGGCGAAGTTTCCCTCCGATCCGAAGCTGGGGATTGTCGTGAAGATAATTGTCGGAGGTTCGCTCCGGAATCCCAAAGAGCCAGGCGATCAGTGCCCTTAAAGAGGTGCTCTTCCCGGCTTCGTTGTCTCCGTAGATCAGGTGCAGCCCCGAATCGCCTTCAGAAAGATCCAAGGTCCTGCTGGTAAATGGCCCGAAGGCCGTAAGGTCGAGCCGGTCGATTCTCATCCTTCCTCCCCCAGGGTCAGCAGCCGTCCGATCAGCATCTGTTTGGCCTCCTGGACCAGCCGGGCCGAGGTTTCCGGGGCATCGAGATTCAGCACCGAATCCGGGCCCAATGCCTCCGGCGGAATCTTGCTTTTGAGATCTGCGATCACATCTTCGAGCCCCTCGATCTCATCGGGATCTTCCGGAATATCCAGGATCTCCCGGAGCAGTTTTCCGAACCCGCTCTCCCCGGACAGGGTAGCATCCAAATCCAGCTTGCCGGTGGTCCTGTTCTCCACCCGCTCGATCCAGAGATCCTCCCCCGCGATCTCCGCTCCCAGGGACTTGATCTGCTGCTCGAACCGTTCCGGATAGGCAGCGAGTTCATCGGAGATGGATGTTGCCCCCTCGAAACGGATGCGCATGGCAACGGGGCGGCCCTCTGCGGCCTTTCGTTCCTTTTCAATGGCCCTCCGAGTCCGTTCCAGGGCATCTCTCATCCTGCGCACATCGGTCAGATCGATCCGGCAGCGGGCCCAATACAGCACATGGAGCGGAAATTCCTCCACTTCGCTGACTGCCCCATCCTCGACCGTGACCAGGATGCATCCCTTGGCCCCGGTCTCACGGATATGGCGTCCCTGGATGCATCCGGGGAAGACGATCCAGGGGGCTTTGGAGACGAACTCCCGGGTATGGATGTGGCCCAATGCCCAGTACTGATAGCCGCGGGAGCGAAGATCGTCCGGAGTGCAGGGGGCATAAACGGCATGGCCCTCCCGGCCGTCGAGGCTGGTATGCAGAAGGCCGATGTTGAACATCTCCTTTTCTGCAGGTGCGAAACCGGCCGCAAGATTTTCCGCCACATGCTGAGTTCCGAAGCTCCGGCCGTGGATCACGACCCCGAGATCCTTCCGCCGGATCGTCTCGACCTTCCGGGAGGACATCATCTTCATGTTGGCGGGGCTGTCCAGGGCGCGGGTCATCTGGTTTGCGGCATCATGGTTTCCCGCGACCGTGAAGACCGAGATGTCGTGCCGGTCCAGCCGGCCCATCTGCCGGCTGAGAAAGATGCCGGTGCTGTAATCCTTCCAGTCGCCGTCATAGAGGTCACCGGCCAGCAGGATGAATGCGACCTTCTCCTCGATGGCCAGATCCACAAGATTTTCAAAGGCTCTGCGGCAGGCGTTCCGGATCGCATGAACCGGTGCGGATTCGTAGCGGGAAAGGCCCCGCAGGGGGCTGTCCAGGTGAACGTCGGCCGCATGGATGAATTTGAACATTGGTTCCTCATCGGTTTAAATAAAAAATCAGCAGTGATGCGGTTTTTAGCCCTGTCGGCACTGTAGCGCACCTCTTTATGTTTCTTGGACGAAAATTACCACATGGTCATGTATATAAACAATACAGGGCTTTATGGCAAGGTTAAATTTTGAGGTAGCCATTTTGCTTCTTTTTTCTTGACGGATTGATGGAAATCTGATTTTAAAGGTATAATTCTCGTAATCCGAAATACGGAAAAGTATGAAAGAACGGTGAACCGGCAATGAAAAATCAATACACTGCCATTGTAAAACAGGAAGATGACTGGTGAGTCGGATGGATAGCGGAAGTTCCCGGCATTAATTGTCAGGAAAGAACCTTGGCGGAATTGAAAGAAACTTTGCAGATCACTCTGAAAGAAGCTTTGGAATTTAACCGCCAGGAAGCCTTGATTTCCGCTGGGAAAGGATATTATGCAAAGACCTTGGCGTAGATCCTATAAAATAATCTTCATTCTCTATGAATATCTTCCGGCCTTGCTCAATATCGTGCATAATTTTCGAGAGGGGTAACAATGAAATCTTCTGAAAGCAGTTTCCAAAAAGGCTGGGAAGAGGCGATGGGCGGTGAAATAGTGCCCATTGATCAATTGTGGACAGGCATCGAGGAAGAATGAAACGTCAGATTCCACATATTGAAAAAGTACGCAAGAAGTGAAGAGCGCTGATTATCGTCGGAAGACGACTTTTCCGTCAAAGATCGTCATATCCACCTTTGTCTCGATGATCCCGGCCGGGTCGATCTCGTAGATGTTTTTGTCCAGCACGATCATATCGGCCCGTTTTCCCGCGGAGATGCTCCCCAGCTCATGCTCCATCTCGAAGAACCGGGCCGGCAGAACCGTGTAGGCCCGCACCGCGGCTTCCAGACTCACCCGATGCTCCGGATACCAGCCCCCTTCCGGGGTTCCGTCGGCCCGTTTTCGGGTCACCGCGCCGTAGATCCCGACCATGGGGTTTGGATCGGTCACGGGACAGTCGGAGCTGAACATCGTCGGGACCCCCGCATCCATCAGGGCCTTGAAGGGATAGGCCCACTTTCCCCGCTCCCCGAGAGATTCGTCGATCATGTTCATGTCGAGGATCATGTTGGAGGGCTGGACCGATACCGGGATCTTCAAATGGGAGAGGCGCTTCATGTCATCGGGGTGCATCATCTGCGCGTGTTCGATGTGGTGGGAAAGGATCGGGCGGGTGAAGGCCGGCGTTTTAAGCTGCGCATTGGCCTTTTCCAGTGCCTCGTAGATGCCGATCACTTCCCGGTTGGCCCGGTCCCCGATGGCATGGATCATCACCGAAAGGCCCGCGCGGTCCGCCTTTATCACATACCCTTTCAGCTCCTCGATATCGTACATGGGCATCCCGTATTCGGCATCGAGATAGGGCTCGATCATCCAGGCCGTGCGCGCGCCCATGCCGCCGTCCGAGAAATATTTGATATGGCCGATCCGGAGCCGGTCGTCGCCGAAGCCGGTCCGCAGGCCCAGATCTATCAGCTCATCCAGGCCGTCCCCGTGAAAGGTGACCCAGCAGCGCAGATCGAGACGGCCCATCTCGTTGAGCATCTGCCATGCAGAGAAGACCCGGGTGGTGTTGGCATCTTTTTTCAGCTTTACATCCTCGATCCCGGTGATCCCGAGTTCGTGCAGGGCCTTGATCCCCTCATCGAAGAGGCCGGCCAGCTCGTGGTCCGGCGGGTCCGTGATGATTCCCCGCACCAGGCTGATGGCGTTCTCCCGCAGGATGCCCGTGGGCCGGCCCTTCTCGTCCCGGTCGATCACCCCTTCGGCCGGGTCCGGGGTCTTTTCGTCGATGCCTGCCGCGTCCAGCGCAAGGGAATTGAGGGCCGCCAGGTGCATGTCGCACCGCCAGATGGCCGTGGGATGGGTCGGCGCGGCCTTGTCCAGATCCTCCCGGGTCGGCATCCGGTTTTCGGGCCACTCAGCCTCGTTCCACCCCTGGCCGATGATCCAGTTGTCGGGCGCGGTCTTCCGTTCGGCCCACTCCATTTTGGCCATCAGCTCCGGAAAGTTTTTGATACGGGCCAGTTTCACCTGTCTGCGGGCGATGGCCCAGTCATAGAAGTGGAAATGGGTGTCGAGGATGCCGGGAATGACCAGCCGCCCCTTCAGGTCGATGGTCTCGGTCTCCCTTCCGGCAAGGGGCTTGATCTCTTTATCATCGCCGACGGCAAGGATTCTGCCGCGGCCGATGGCAGCGGCTTCGGCAACCGGATGCTTCGGGTCCTGGGTGCGGATCTGTCCGTTGACAAGGATCAGATCGACCGATTTATTCATAGCAGAAATCCTTCGGGAAAAGGGTCTTCGGGGTCAATGTAGAAGCGGTGGAGGCCGGTGATGTGGGCCGATGCGCGGATCTCCACTGTTACGGCCGCAACCGGATTCGGCTGATCCGTGCCGGTTTTATCCATATTGTTCTTGTCCGGGCCGAGGGTCGGGGTGTCGGTGATCCGGGCTTCAAAGGCTGTGTTCAGCGCTCCCCGGTTGATATAGGGCTTCTCTGCGGGCCAGCCCCGGTGATGGAGCAGGGCAAGCTTTGCCGCGGTTCCGGTGCCGCAGGGGGAGCGGTCCATGTGGGATTGGCCGTAGATGACCGCGCTCTTTCCCTCGCCCTTACTGTGATCCGCTGCGTCGTAGAACTCGGTCACATCCACCGTGGTCACCTCGGGACGTTCCGGATGGCAGACCGTCAACTGCCGGTTCGCTGCCTCGATGATCTTCATCCCCAGCTCGATGAGCCGGGGCGCGTTCTCCGGGATCAGCTTCATCCCTATCTGCGCGGCATCGACCATTGCAAAGAAGCCGCCCGCGCATACCGTGTCCACGGTGATCATCCCCCAGCCCGGCACGTTCAGGGGGCGGTCCGTCTCGTGAACAAAGGCCGGAACCATCTCTATGGCCACGGATTCGACCTTCTTCCCCTTTGCCCCCTTTTTCATCCGGACCCGGGCAGTCATGGGGCCCGACGGCGTATCCACGATCATCTCCGGCTCAGGCTCGATCAATCCGGCCTCGATGAGGGTCGTGACCGCGCCGATGGTGGCATGGCCGCAGAGATACGGGTATCGCTTCGCGTCCATATAGATCAGGCCGAAGCGGGCTCCGGGCGTCACCGGCTCGGTGATGGCAGCGGCCAGCAGCTCCCGATGCCCCCTCGGCTCCCGGGTCAACAGCAGCCGGACCCAGTCCTGATGCGCCTTGAAATGTTCCAGCTTGCCGGCCATGGTCCGGCCATTGACCGGCCCGAACCCCGACAGGATCAGCCGGGTGGCCTCGCCTGCGGTGTGGGAGTCGATGGTGATAAGTGGGCCCGAAAGTTCTCTGTCCAAGACAGTTGAAATCCCGCGGATGGCCTCTTCGGTTTTCCCAAACAGCATCAGCCGGCCTTTTTCGTTTCTGCTTCCCGGGCCGTTTCATCGTCTGCCGGCAGCAGGTGGCAGTGCTTGGGATCGACGGTCACGCTGATCCTGTCGCCCTTTGAAAAGATCAGGGTCCGCATCATGCTGATGACATGGATCTCCCGCTCCTCGCCGATGTCGATGAAATAGCTGACTTCGCCGCCCATGTAGCTCCGGTCGATGACGGTTCCCTCGAAGATGTTGACGCCGTCTGCGGCCTCGACCTCGCCTCTGGGATGAACCTCGAACTTCTGTGCCCGCACCATCATCTGGACCGCGTCACCAACTTTCCAATCCCCCCGCTCCCCCCGCGTCTGGGCCCACAGGGTATGGCCGTTGTCTAAGCGAACCTGGATTCGATCCCCCTCGATCTCCTGCACCTTTCCCCATTCAAAATTGGAATGGCCCAGAAAATCGGCCACAAAGTGGTTGGAGGGGCGGTTGTAAACCTCTTCAGGCCCCCCCTCCTGCTGTTTACGGCCGTCCTTCATCACTACGATCTTGTCGGACATCGAGAGGGCCTCTCTCTGGTCATGGGTGACGAAGATCGTGGTCACGCCCAGCATCCGCTGGATGTTGTCGATCTCCCGGCGCATCTCCTCCCGCAGGTTCTCGTCCAGCGCGGAGAGGGGCTCGTCCATCAGAAGCACATCCGGCTCGATTACGATGGCCCGGGCCAGCGCGATCCGCTGCTGCTGGCCCCCGGAGAGCTGAGACGGCATCCGCTTTTCCACCCCCGGCAGCCGGACCATTTGGAGAGCCCGGCTCACCTTCTCCGCGATCTCCTCTTTGGGGATCTTCCGGTACTTGAGGCCGAAGGCCACATTGTCGAAGATGGTCTTGTGGGGGAAGAGCGCGTAGTTCTGGAAGATCATCCCCAGGTTCCGCAGATGGATGGGAACGTCGTTGATCCTGCGGCCCCGGATGAAGATATCCCCTTCGGTGGGGGTCTCCAGGCCCGCGACCATCCGCAGCAGGGTGGTCTTGCCGCAGCCCGAAGGGCCCAGCAGGGTGACGAGGTTCCCCTCTTCGATGTCGAGATCGATCTTCTCCACGGCCAGGGTCTTGCCGAAGCGCTTCATCACGCCGCGGAACTGGACCATTGGCGCGGGAGGCCCCTTGGGCGCTGGCTCGGAAGGGGACGGGGTCTGTGGAGTCGATGCGCCGGAATTCATGTCTTACGCTCCTGCCTTGATGCGGTCCCACTTCTCGGCCCATTCCATCTGATGGCCGTTCCAGTAGGCCGGGTCCGCGAAGAGATACCCTTTGAGCTGGCCGGTCGGGTCGAAGGCCGGCAGCTTTTTCACCGATTCCGGCATCTCGATCTTGGTCGGGTCCAGGCTGGGCGGATACTGCTGGGCCTCGGCCACAGCGATCGCGGCTTCGGGGGCCAGCATGAAGTCGAGGAGCTTGTGCGCGGTATCGAGATCGGTTCCCTTGAGCACGAAGATGCACTCCTGCCACGAGTAGCAGTTGTCCGGGGCCAGAAACGCGATGGGCTCTCCCTGGTTCTGGAGATGGGCCACCCGGCCGGACCAGGCCACGGTCGCGTAGATCTCCTCGTTGGCCAGCAGGCTCATCAGCTCCGCGCCCGATGCCCAGTACTTTTTCACCATGTCCCGCTGTTTCCGCAGGGCATCCCAGACCGCGTCCAGATCCTTGATTTCATTGGGATTCTGGCCCGTGTGGAGGGCTCCATACCAGATGTTGGTGCGCCAGTCTCCCCAACTGCCGAGCTTGCCGTTCAGCTCCTTGTCCCAGAGCAGGGATGCCCCCAGCTTTTCAGCCTTCTCCTTGCTGATATATTTGGTGTTGTATGCGATGCCGGTCTGTCCCAGGTCATAGGGGACGGCCGAGAGCTTTCCGTCGGTGATATCCTTATAGGGCTGCATCATCGCGGTCATGACATAGCGCAGATTCGGGATCTTGCTCTCGTCCAGAGCGGTGTCGAGTTCCAGCCCCACATACCGGGCATAGTCGAAGACGCCGCTGAGGTGGGCCAGATTGAACTCGCCACCCGGCGGAAAGGATGCCTTGACCCGGGTCAGGTAGGTGTCCATGTCCCCGAACTCGCCGTCGATGACTTTTACGCCCGTCACCTTCTCAAAGGGATCAAAGGCATGTTTGCGGAATGCCTCGGAGGTGGTTCCGCCCCAGCCGTCGAAGCGGATGGTCTCTGCGGCCTGTGCCTTCGTCAGCATGGAAAAGGGGCCGCCCACCAGCCCTGCGGCCGCGCCGGCCATTCCCAGATACTTGATGAAATTCCGCCGGCTGATCTTTCCGCTCGTAAAGTCCTCGTACAGTCTATCCAGTCGATCCTGCAGTTCCTGGCTCATGCTTTTGTCTCCTTTTCCTGTTCGGGTTATGTTCAACAATTTTAAACGGTTCAATTTCGCAAAAGAGCTATACCCCTTTGCTGAACCGGCGGGAGAGGTATCCGGCCAGCAGCGGGATGGAGATGGTGAGGACGATCATCACCGTGCCGAGCGCGTTGATCTCGGGGCTGATGGAGTTCCGCAGCATCCCGAAGATTTTTACCGGGACCGTCTGGTTGCTCGCGGTTGCCCAGAATAGGGTGGCGGTGACATCGTCAAACGATATGGTGAAGGAGAAGAGCATTCCCGCAAAGATGGCCGGCATCAAGAGGGGAAACGTCACCTCCCAAAAGGTCTGAAAGGGGTTCGCGCCCAGGGTGAGGGCCGCCTCCTCATAGACCCGCTTGATCCCCACCAGCCGGGCCTGCACCACCAGCAGCACATAGGGGAGGGTGATCACCACATGGCCGATGAGCAGCAGCATGAAGCTCTTGGGCTGCTGGAGCCACCGGATGAAGAGGAGCAGCGCGACTCCCAGCACCACCTCCGGGATCATGATGGGGGTGAGCAGCAGGGTGTTCAGGGCATTTTTAAAGGGGAACTCGTATCGGACGAATGCCATTGCCGCGGGGATGGCAACAGCCGTCACCACGATTGACGTCAGCGCGCCGAGAATCATGGAGTTCTTGAAGGCCATCAGGATCGCGTCGTTTTGCGCCAGGCGGATATACCAGCGGAAGCTGAAGCCTTCCATCGGGAAGGAGCCGAACTGCTGGGGGTTGAAGGATAAGATCACCACCGCGACAATGGGCGCGAACATAAATATGTAGACGAGAAAGGTGTAGACTTTGATCAGGTTCCAGCCGGTCAGAAGCGGTTTCATAAGATCTCCGTTCGCTTGCCTGTTGAACAGGACTTGGCCCTATTGAAAGGTCTTGAAGATCTGGTTGATGCCCAGATACCGGTTATAGGTATAGACGATGGTGCCCAATATCCCCAGCAGGATCACGCTGATGGCAGAGCCGAAGGGCCAGTCCAGGGTTCCGATGACCCTTTTGAAGATGAGGTTTGCGATCATGTCGTTGCCGGGGCCGCCCAGAATCATCGGCGGCAGATAGGTTCCCGCAGTCAGCACGAAGACCAGCAGACACCCCGCGCTAACCCCGGGAAGGCTCAGGGGAAGCACCACCTCCCGGAATGCCTGCCATTCGGTGCTGCCGAGGCTTCGGGCCGCCTCCACCAGGCTTCGGTCGATCCCCTCCAGGCTCACATAGACGTTTAAGATCATGAAGGGGAGCAGGTACTGGATGAGCCCCATGAGCACCGCGCCTTCGTTGTAGAGCAGCCCCAAAGGCTCGGAGATGATCCCCATCCGCAGCAGCACATGGTTCAACAGCCCGGTATCGCCTAAAATGTTGATCCAGCTCAACGTCCGGATGATGAAGCTGATCCAGAAGGGGAGCATGATCAGTATCAGAAAGATCGATTTGTGCCGGGATTCGGTTCTGTAGAAGAAGTAGGCCGGGATGTAGCCCATGAGCAGGCAGAGGGCCACGGTCTCCAGAGCCACCCGGATGGTCCGGATCAGGATGGAGGGGTAGAAGAAATCGGCAAAGAAGCGCTGATAGTTGCCGAACTGGAACGCGGGGATGTCCGCGCCCGTGGGGGCTCGCAGCCAGAAGCTGTAGACGATGATAAAGCAGACCGGGATGACCAGAAGGAAAAGGACTGCGCTAAGGGACGGAGCCAATAATGCCCAGGGTTTCCACGCCTTTTGTTCCATGCATCTCCTCTGCGGTTGAAACGGGTTTACAAGACCGGTATCAGACTGGGTTACAGCAAGATCTCGAATTTATTCGTTTTCATAAAACCCCTTTCTTTGTAGTGGATCAAAGGCTTCCTGTCAAGGGGGAAACCGGATTTTGATGGTCTGCCGATCGTTTCAGCCTTTCTCTTTCAACTGGCGCAGGGTTTCTTCGAGTACCGCAAGCCGCTGTCTGTCATTGATATCTTTTGATTCTTTTTTCAACCGGATTAAATGCTTGAGATCGAGTGCCCGAAGGGTGTGACCTCGGAAAGAAATTTCGACCGAGTGGTCCAGCAGATCTTCAAAAGTTTTTTTCTCCTCAATGGAACCGAGTACATCCAGAGACCCCAAACGGGTCGAAAGAAGAATGTGTCCTGTCCCTGAAAAGTCCTCTGCGATTGGTGCTATTGTTTTGCCATTGGGGCGTCGATAGATCGCATCCGTCTCTTTTAAAAATGACATGAGTTTTCCGATGTTTTCGGAAGACGGGCGGATAATGATATCGACATCCATTGTCGTAATCGGCGCCCCTTGAACAACCGAGGCAAGACCGCCCACGAGGATGAATTGAATATCGGCCTCAAGAAGAGCTTCAAGGATTTTGCTGAGATCTCCGCTTGTCGTCCTTTTGCTGCTGGAATGCATCTCTTAACTCCAAAATTGCCTTGACCGCATTGTCATTTGTCACCAGGCGTTCCTCGGGCGTCAACCGCAGAAATGCGGCGACCAGGGATATATCAACGCCGTCTTTATTCCGATATGGATGTCCTTCCGCCATGAATTCAAATCTCCGTATTTCCGTCGGAAGCCGTGACGGCCTCCAAAACCGTATCCGGCACGGAACCGGCCAGGGCCTTTGCCCTTGTGCCGTCCCATACCATGAGCAGAACGCTGGAAAGGATCAGCGCACTGCCGACATAGCCGATAAAGGTGAAGTATTCCCCCCACCAGAAATAGGCAATAATCGCCGCCATGACCGGCTCGATGGTCGCAGTGATCGCGGCCCGGGTCGGTTCGAGGAATTTGAGCCCCAGATAGTAGCAGAAATAGGAGCTGTAGGTGCATAAAAAGGCGAGCAGGATCAGCGCCAGCCAGGCTGTCGGGCTCTTGTGGACGAAATCGACCCACGGGAAAAGCCCCAGTGCGCCGATGGGCAGGATGTAGAAGAAGAGGTTGGGAGAGGTGTATCTTCCCGATAAGAACTTGCCGAAAATATAATACAATGCATAACAGAAGCCTGCGATCAGGCCGAAGAGGATGCCCCCAAAGCTTACCTTAATCTCAGGCCCCAGGTCGCCCGTTCCCGCGGATACGCCGGCCACCCCGGCCAGGGTCAGCAGCAGCGCTGTCAGCTTCACGCGCGTCATGGGCTCTTTGAAGATCATCCCGGACATCGCCGCCACCCATGCCGGTGCTGTATAGAGCAGCACCGCGGCCAATGCTGCCCCGCCCCTGTTCACCGCCAACTGATAGGAGCCGTAGAAGAGCGTCACACCGGTGAACGCGAAGAGGAGTATCCACCCCACATCCTTTTTTTCGATATGCATCTGACGGGTGAGAGCCGCATGGGTTCCGAAAAAGCCCCATGCCAGAACCGCTCGCCAGAAGGCCACCTCCATCGGTGTCACCCCCTGGGAAAACGCGAGCCGCCCCAAGGGGCCGATGAGCCCCCAGAGCGCGGCCGCAAAAATAATGTAGAGGTATCCCCGGAGCATCAGGAGGCGTTTTCTGCAATCTCTTCGGCCAGACAGTCCAGCGTCAGCGTCAGAGGCCGATCCTCCTCGGGATTGCCTTCGTCATAGTAGATGGGCGGCGGAATCCGGAAGTCATCGTCTCCGGGGGTTGCGGCCAGCCACTTCTCTCTTTGTGCCCGGATCACCTGAAAGGCCGGACTTTCGATATCGACCACGGCCTTTTCGATTACCAGCGCCAGCTTCCCCTTCCGCTCCTCCAGATGCATCAGCGGCCCGATGGGGATGCCGATCGGCTCCCAGTTGACGAACTCCCTTTCGAGATTACGGATAGCGGCCATCTGACCCGTTGCACCGTTTGCGATCAGCGAGAAGGCGGTTTTGCCGAGGTTGTAGGTGTATGTCCGGTCAAACCAGGTGGGGTTGGATCCCCGGCCGTCGTAGCCGTAGAAATGGGTCTGGGTCTTGAACGTGGGAACCGATTTCTTGTAGATGGCCTCCACCGCGCTCTGGATATTCTCGCCGGGCTTGATGGCCCTCGCGTCCTCCAGGGCCTGGTGCAGGGTCTTCAGGGAGATGATCGACTCCCTGACCAGGAGATGGGAGCCGTTCTCCGTGTAGTTCCGAAAGAGGATCTTCCCGTAATAATCGGCATCCAGCCCCGATTTCCGGATGCTCTTCTGGTAGTATTCCCGTTCGATGCCGACCTTGTAGACCCCGTTCTCCTTTAAGATATTGAGGTAGTCCTTGACCAGCCCCATGATCACCTTGTCGGTCTCCACCTGAGAGAACTGGAAGTTGCCGTGGCTGTCCCGCTCCATGAGGAGACCCTCCTGGAAGAAGATGGGAAGGTCGTTGAAGAGATCGTCATCCCGGGTGTTCCAGACCGTAAAGCCCCCATCCTCTCTGGAGCGCCGGGCCATGCGCCGGAGATATTCGAGCTTCTCCTCCAGCAGGGGGAAGTCCGCGTGGAAATCGGTGTCATGATCCCGGTTGTAGGCCGCGATGATGGAGTTGAACTTGATGATGAAGACTTGGATCTCGTTGACGAACTCCAGCACCCCCTCGGGAAGCACCAGAACGCCGTAGCTCTTGCCCACGGCGGCCCTGCGCACGATCGCGTCGCAGATCACCCGGGACAAGTGGCGCAGGGTCATGCCGTAAGCCGTATAGTCAACAGTTCCCTGCGCCTCTGCCCGCCGGATGCGCTCGACATCGACATAGTCGGCCATCTCCTCGCCGATGAGAACCACGTTGGCATGGGTCTGGAGCCCCACTTCCAGGGCCAGATGGCTGGCCACCCGGCCCATGACCTTGCAGATGTGCCAGTATTTGACATCGGAGCTGCAGTCGGTGCAGAGATTTGCGATCTCGCTGGAAAAGCCCCGTGCCGCGGAGTGGAACCCGAAGGAGATCGCGCAGAGGCTGTTGCCCTCGGCATCCCGCACCTGGATGTCGCCGTCGATGGTCTTGGGAACCCCGATCACCTGCACCCCGTCTCTGAGCAGCTCCTGTGCCATAAAGGCCGCATTGGTGTTGGAATCGTCCCCGCCCACGATCACAAGCGCGTCCAGCCCCAGAGCCTTGCAAGTCTGGCGGGATTGCTCCATCTTCTCTTTTGTATCGACCTTGGCCCGACCGGTCTTGATCATGCCGAAGCCGCCCAGGTTCCGGAACCGGTCCACCATCTTTTTCGTGATCTCCACAGCCTCGTTTTCGATGATGCCGTCGGGGCCCAGCAGGAATCCGTAGATCCGGCTTTCGGGATTTGCCGCCATTGCCGCGTCAAAAAGCCCCGCGATGACATTGTGGCCCCCGGGCGCGGGGCCTCCCGAGAAGACAATCCCGATATTTCTGGCCCTTTCATACCGGCTTTTCAATTCCGGGTCCGGATCATCGATGCCCAAGATCCCCTGCACCTTGTTGTCGATGATGCCGGGCAGTTGGCGGGCTGCCTCGCTGTCGATCCGGAAGGTATATTGATCCGTCTCCTGCAGGGCCGTGTAGGGCTTGTTGAAGACGTCGCAGATCGGAGGCAGATTTTTCCGTCGTTCGATGATCTCCGGGTTGATGTTGCTGGTGATCTCCTGTACCTTGGGGTCTTTCAGCAGAACTTCGGTGGAAACCGTTTTTTTCCGTGGCATATCTCCCCTCCGTCGATTGATGGATAGCGGTTGCTGCATTTTTTCCAAAAATTCATACTACCGACGGCCCGGGCCTTGTGTCAAGCCTGATTCGGGCGCAGGCCCGCCTTTATATAAAATAATCGTTTACATCCGTGGATAACTGGGGTATAAGGCTCTTTACTGGTTAGAATTACTCATAAATTGAGGAAACGGGAAATGGCGAGGGGAAGCAGAAAAGAGGCAGCGGAAGTCATCTGCCCAAAATGCAAAAATCATACGGAAATCGTCTATCTCCCCATGGAAGAACTGCCGAAATGCCCCCAGTGCAATGTGCGGATGGTCATTCGGGAGCTGCTGGCCGAGGGGAAGTCCTACTGAAGAGTATCGCTTCTAATTTACTTAAAAAAAAGAAAAAGGAGGAGAATGACAATGCTGAAAGGTTGGACAAAAGCGACAATTGCAGGCGCCCTGGTGCTGATGATGTGTACCGCGGCATTTGGTGCGGACATCGAGTTGGCCCGGAGTTCGACCCTGGAGGACATCCTCAAAAGAGGAGAGCTTCGGGTCGGGTTCGAGGCCGGGTACGTCCCCTTTGAAATGACCGACAAGAACGGCAACTTCGTCGGCTTCGACATCGACATGGCCAAAGAGATGGCAAAGGCCATGGACGTGAAGTTCGTTCCGGTCAACACCGCATGGGACGGCATCATCCCCGCACTTTTGAGCAACAAGTTCGACATCATAATGTCCGGTATGACCGTGACCCAGGAGCGGAACCTGAAGGTGCTCTTTGCCGATCCCTACATCATCGTGGGGCAGACCATCCTTTTAAACAAGAAGCACGAAGGGGACGTGAAATCCTACAAGGATCTCAACGACAAGAAATATACCGTCACCTCCAAGCTGGGAACCACCGGAGAGCAGGCAGTCAAGCGTAACATTCCCAAGGCCACATACAAGTCCTTCGAGACCGAGACCGAGGCATTCCTGGAGGTCCTGAACAACCGGGCCGACGCATATGTCTATGACCTGCCCAACTGCGTCTATCTCTACGCTCAGCAGGGCGAGGGCAAGGTCGTCTTCCTGGACGAGCCCTTTACCTACGAGCCTCTGGCATGGGCCATCAACAAGGGGGACCCCGACTTTTTGAACTGGCTGAACAACTTTCTCCGCCAGGTCAAAAACGACGGCCGGTATGAGCGGATCTACAACAAGTGGATCAAAGGCACCGGCTGGATGAAGGAGATTCAGGAGTAAAGAGAGAGACCCGGGAGGGAGGCCATTTTCGATCCTGTTCGATCCGGCCTCCCTTGTCCTTTTCAACCCGCCTTCCCGAGAGCTGCCATAGATTATTATGCATCGAAGAAGCAAAGCCTATTATACGTTCTGGAAAGCCGCTTTCGTCGGCATTATGGGCATGCTGATCTTTCTCCTCTGGTATGCCACCAACGAGGTGGATTATGTCTGGAGATGGTATCGGGTTCCCCAGTATTTCATATCCACCCAGGATATCGAGATCCGAGCCGAGATCGAGGGCGAGGTGGAAAGCATTGCCAGGCACAAAAAAAAGGCCGCGTTGACCGTCGCCGGAGATACCGAAACCGAAACCTATGAGGTGCCGGCCGACGGCATCCGGGTCTATGAGGGGGATTTCATCTTCCCCGGAGATGTGCTGGCTACATACGAGGTGACCCGGCCCGGGATTCTCCTCCAGGGCCTCTGGCTGACGCTGAAAGTCAGCTTCATCGCGATCATCTTCGGCATCCTCATCGGCCTTTTCGCGGGCCTGGCCCGGGTATCGGACAACCCCTGCCTCAAGTGGCTCTCCATCACCTACATCGAATTCATCAGGGGATCTCCGCTGCTGGTGCAGATCTACCTCTGGTACTTCGTCTTCGGCACCATCATCAACAATCTTCTCTCCCGGCACGGGATCCCGCCGATCTCCTCCATCTGGTACGGCGTTGCGTCTCTTGCCATCTTTGCCGGGGCCTATGTGGCCGAGATCGTGAGGGCCGGGATCCAGTCGATCCACCGGGGGCAGACCGAGGCCTCCCGCTCTTTGGGGATGAATTACATCCAGTCCATGACCCATGTGATCCTGCCCCAGGCCATGCTCCGGATTCTGCCGCCTCTGGCGGGCCAGTTCATCTCATTGATCAAGGATTCGTCGCTTCTGGGGATCATCGCGATCCGGGAGCTGACCAAGGCGACCCGGGAGGTGGTGACCACGAGCCTTCAGCCCTACGAACTCTGGTTCGTCTGTGCGCTGCTCTATTTGATGCTCACCTTTTCCCTTTCCATGTTCGTACAGTATCTTGAAAGGAGGACTTTGATCCAGTGATCGACGTGCGCAACATATCAAAGACCTTTCTGGTTCCCAACGAGATCAAGGCCCTCGTGAATGTGACCAACTTCATCAACGCCGGCGAGGTGGTGGTGGTGATCGGCCCTTCAGGGTCCGGCAAGAGCACTTTCCTGAGATGCCTCAACAAGCTGGAGACCGCAGATCAAGGGCACATCTACATCGACGGCGTGGATATTCTGGACCACAAGACCGACATCAACAAGGTCAGAGCCGAGGTCGGAATGGTGTTTCAGTCCTTCAATCTCTTTCCCCACAAGACCGTGCTGCATAATGTCACCCTGGCCCAGCGGGTGGTCCGGAAGCGGAGCAGGGAAGATGCCCGGGAAAAGGCCCAAAGCCTGCTGGACAAGGTCGGCATCGGTGAGAAGGGCGGCTCCTACCCGGATCAGCTCTCGGGGGGGCAGCAGCAGCGGGTGGCCATCGCCCGGGCCCTGGCCATGGACCCGAAGGTGATGCTCTTTGACGAGCCCACCTCTGCTTTAGACCCGGAGATGATCGGCGAGGTGCTCGATGTCATGAAGACTTTGGCCAAGGAGGGAATGACCATGGTCGTTGTCACCCATGAGATGGGCTTTGCCCGGGAGGTGGCGGACCGGGTCATCTTCATGGACCACGGCGCGGTGGTGGAGGAGGGAACGCCGGAACACTTCTTTGTCAATCCCATCCATGACCGGACCAAACTCTTTCTGAGCCAGATCCTCTAAGCGCCCCTTTCCCCGGCAGGTCCTGCGCGCGGGTTCCATATTTTTTAATCCGTATTTTTGAACCTGTGATCCGCGAGGTTTTTAAAAAACTTTGCGGATCACGGCCTCCCCTGAACCTTTCCATCTTCTTCCCCAAAGGACCATCGGAAAGTAGGAGATCTCTACCCCCATATTACTCCGTCCATACCATTGCTTTTCATCCGTAAAAACACTTAGGATTCAACAGGTTCTGCTACAGGCTGGACACCGATTGAATATAGATTGAATCTAGGGAACAAAGGGATGGTTTGGTTATGCAAAGCGACATCATGCTGGACTCCGAAGCGGCTCAGCTCTTCTCTCAGCTTGGCGGAATCGATGAAAAAGATTCGTCCCGATCGGCCCAGGACAGCGCTCCGGGCAGCGGAGAGGAACAACTGGATGGAATGCGGTTTTTCATGATCGAGCTGCTCTCGGCCATCTGCATCTATATCACCGATACCCATTTTCGGGCCGGGGTGAAAGGGGATCGGAAGGATTACTTCGGGCCGATCCTGAAAGCCATCTCCGATGTAATGAAGATCCCCGAAAACCGCGGAGAATACCTGGTCCGATTCCGCGGACTTCCCACCGGAACCCAGATCTCCTCCGGCATCGACTATGAGATCCTGACCGGCGGACTGGTTGTGGACGGAGCGGTCGGAGCCGCGATGTCGAAGCGGATGGGGGTGAAGATGAGCCATCTCCTCTGGACCCTTAAAAAGAGCTTTAAAGTACTGGCTGAAAACGGGATCAGCACCCTTCACCTCGATTTTCCGGAGGATCCGGAGGAAATTCCGGGGGTGGAAGAAGAGCTGCGGCGCAGCCTTTCCGTGATGGCCGGCTACAACCATGCCCGGAAGAACAATCTGCCCATCCCCCTGAATGGCCCAGACAGAGGGACCTCCCTCGGTCCGATCCCGAATGAATCGGGGGAGCCGGACTGGAACCTGACGCTTCTGGCCGCGATCAACAATCTTTCCACTGAAAAGATGGCCGGATTCGTGGAAAAGGTTGCCGGTTTTAGCCAACGGCTGGCGAACAATCCCTTCTTCAGCCTGTATGATGCCTTTTTTGCCGTCAAACCCTTCAAGAACCGCCTGAAAAAGCCCCCGGTGGAGATCAACAACATCCGGTGGCTCACCCTGGACAAAAGCCGAAAGGTTGTTCCGGCAGCAGAGTCTGCCAAACAGGCCCGGGTGGCCAGAGCCGTTTCGGCGCGTTTCGGCGCTTCGCCCCGCCAGGCCGCACAGGCGATCCAGACCGTCTACGGAGAGGACTACAGCCGGATCAACGCCTCTCATCTGGGACACCGGGTCCGTGTGGCCACTGCCCTGCTCGATTCCATGGAGAGAAACCCCCGGGACCAAAATGTACAGCAGGAGGTTTTGAAAAACATCCAGAGCCGGTTCGAGGAGATCAGAGATGATGTCTTTGATGATCTGGTGATCCAAAAAGATATTCTCAATATTCGGGAAGCCGGAGAAGAGACGGCTGTGGGAAAGGTCAACGGCAGACTTCGGGAGATCATCGGCTTTTACCAGGGCCGTGCCAGCGCCCGGAAAAAGATGAAGGCACTTACCGAAGGGGCCATTGATTTCAATGAAGAGGACATCCGAATCATTGCAAAGGACTTCGACCTCGAGGAGGCGTCGGCCAAGGATCTGCTGGGGCTGCTGAAAAGCTGCTTCGACCTGGACGGCCGTTTCATGAGAGGCGCATTCGAGCGGAACATCCCCCTCTTTGCCAAGTATGAGAAGAAGATCTTTGTCATCCTCTGGCACTATCTGAAGAAGACCCCCCGAAGAGGGGACCGGGTGGCCTTTTTGAACTCCTTCAAGCTTCTGATCTCGAAGATGAAAAGCCCGAAAAGCGCACTGGAGGTCCTCCTGTCGGACGCGCTGGAAGATCCTGAGCAGGTCCGTTTTTCGGACCGAAACGCGTTTATGCTGGCCAATCTGCTGATCCGTTCCTACAGCCTGGAGATGGCCATCGATGTGGAGCTGACCCCGGAAGATGTTCTTCAGGTCACTGACGGGCTCAATCCGGAGACGGTCTGTTTCGCGGCAAATCGGATCGACCGGGACGGGGAAAAATTTCTCTCCAAGACCCTACACGACGCTCTTCCGATCTTGGATTCCCTCTCCGGAAGCGATCCCCTGACCTTGCCGCCCCGGTTTTTGATGGCCCTGGAGCGGGAGATCTACATTTTCTGTTCCCTGGTCAACGGCCCCACGGCCGCGGCCGTGGTGCGCAGCGCGCTCAAGGATTACGGAGACCCGGACGCCAATATCTATCGCCTTCCCAAAAGCCGCCTTCATCTGGATGGGCTCCTGCAGCAGCTCACGGTGCTGGTCCGCGGGATAGGACGAATGCCGGCCATACATGATGCGGATGTGCTGGAGCGGATTCAATCGAGTGAGAACCGGTTTTCGCGGATCTCCGGGGGCCTGGCGCCGGCAAAGGTGGCCCGGGTGATGCGCTGGACCGAGATCTCCAGAAGGGGAATTCTCACGGCCGGCCCCGATCAGGTTTCAATGCGTGAGGCGGCCGTGGGCTGCTGAACAGGTTCGTCCCCACATACGATTTTTTCCAAACTTCTCTTTCCTCCCATCAAATTTCCCCCTTCGGCCTTCTGCCGGGGCGGGGAAATTTTTTTCTTGACCCCCATTGCCCTTTTCCACGGATCATTCCTGTGGTAATATGCCGCTTTTTGTCACCTTCTTTTCCTATTGCGTGCCTGATTAAAAGACCTGATGAAATGACCTGATTAAAGGATCGGATGAAAGTATACGGATGCAGGAGTGTAGCGGTTGAAGCTCAAAAGACTTGAAATCACCGGTTTCAAATCCTTTATGGACCGGGTCGTGATCGAATTTCCGGCCGGGGTCTCCGCGATCGTGGGGCCCAACGGCTGCGGAAAGAGCAACGTGGTGGACGCGCTCCGGTGGGTGATGGGGGAGCAGAGCGTCAAGCAGCTCCGGGGAAAGGCCAAGGAGGACGTGATCTTTGCCGGAACCAGCGGCAAGGCCCCGCTGAACATGGCCGAGGTCTCCCTGACGCTTTTAAACGATGACGGCACGGCCCCCGAAGAGCTGCGGGACTTCACCGAGATCATGATCACCCGGAGGCTCTACCGGTCCGGAGAGAGCGGATATCTGCTCAACAAGCAGCCCTGCCGGCTCAAAGACATCTACAATCTTCTGCTGGGCAGCGGCCTCGGGGCAAAATCCTATGCCGTGATCGGCCAGGGGAACATCGGCGCGATCACCGATGCGGGGCCCGAAGAGCGGCGCTACTTTCTGGAGGAGGCGGCCGGAATCAGCCGGTACAAGCAGCGGAAGAAAGAGGCCCTGAGCAAAATGGAATCGACCGAGCAGAATCTGCTCAGGGTCAACGACATTCTCTCCGAGGTGGAGAAACGGATGCGCGCCATCAAGCGCCAGGCCAAAAAGGCCGAGAAGTACCGGAAATATCAGGAACGAATTCAGGATCTCGATATCCGGCTCTCCATCCACCGGTACGATGAATATGGCGGGGCCATCGAGGAGAGCCAAAAACTGCTGAAGGATCTGAAGGACGCGGAGGGAGGCCAGGTTTCGAAGCTCAATCGTCTGGATGCGGCCATCGAGAAGATCAAGCTTGCCCGGACTCAGAAGGACGAACAGATCGCAAAGCAGAAGGCGAGCCGCCATGAGACCCAGCGGAAGATCGACAAGGCCGAAAACGACCGGACCCATCTCAAAGAGGAGATCGAACGGCTCCGGGTCGAGCTGGAGAATCTGTCGGGGGCAAGGGCCGAACTTTCAGAGAAGAACCGACGGGGAGAATCCGAGGTGGTCGAAGCCGAGGCCGAGATCGAAACCGTAAAGGCGGAGCGGGATGCGGCTGCGGCTCAGTTGAAGAAAGAGAAGGTACAGACCGATGAGATGCGGGCGCAGCTCAAGGCCCTGAACCGGGAGATGGAGGCGGAAAAGAACCGGCTGACTGAGCTGGCGGGGCAGGAGGCAAGATATAAAAACATCCAGCAGAGCGCATTGAACAGCAAGGAGAGCCTCCAGCGCCGGCTGAAGAGGGCCGATGAGGATCAGGCGGTGGCCCAAAAGAAGCTGGCTGAAGCCGATGCCGCGGAAAAGGCCGGACAGGATCGGCTCAAAGCCCTGCGGCAGGAGCTTTCGGAGATCGACGAGGGGATAGAAGACCTGCGGGGCCGGCTGGAGGAGAGACGAAAAACCCTCTCCGAACAGCTCAAAAAGGTTCAGACCCTGGAGATGGAGCGCAACAAGACCCGCTCCCGTCATTCGGCCCTGAAGAAGATGGAGGAGAACTTCGAGTGGTTCAAGGACGGCGTCAAGGCCGTGATGAAGCGAAGGGGGAACAACCGCGGAACCCGCGTCATCGGCCTGGTGGCCGACATCCTGGAGCCGGAAAAGGGGTATGAGACCGCAGTGGAGGCCGTGATGGGGGAGGCGCTGCAGTACGTTATGGTGGAAAGCCGGGAGGCGGCCGCAACCGAGATCGGCCATCTGATGACGGAAAGGGCCGGCAGAAGCGGCTTTATCCCCCTGACCGGCCTTCATCCCGCCCCATATATTCCCCATGAAGGGGAAGGGATTCCCCTGCTTTCCCGTGTCGGCGTGAAGCCGGGCTACGAAGCCCTTGCCCAGGCCCTGCTTGGCCATGTTCAGTTGACCGATGACATGGAAAATGCCCTGTCGCTCTACAGCAGAAACGGAACCGGCATGACCGTCGTCACCCGGGACGGAAGCCTCATCTCCGGCCAGGGAATGATGATCGGGGGCAGCAGCGACAACCTTTCCGGGATTCTGGCCAAAAAGCAGGAGATCCGCTCCCTCGAGGCCGAGCTGGAGACCAGTGCAGACCATCTGGATGCGGAGCGGAAGCATCAGAAAAGATTCGAAGAGGAGCTTCGGGAGCTGGAGGTCGCGCTTCAGGAGGAGAAGCAGGCCCAAAAAGAGTCGGCCGCAGATGAGATGGATGCCCAGAAAGCTCTCTATAAGTCCGAAGAGGAGCACAAACATGCAAAACGCCACCTGGAGATCGTCTCCGAAGAGCGGGACCGGCTGACAGATGAAAAGGAGGGGATCGAGGCCGAGGTGGACCGGACCAACCGGGCACTGGAGCGCCTCACCCTGGAGGTGGAGGCGGCACAGCGCCGGACCCTGGAGAAGGGGGAGGAGATCGAAGCCTTCAACGAGCGGATGGAGGAGTTCAACCAGAAGACCGTGGACATCCGGCTGCGACTCACCTCTCTGGAGGCGAGGCTGGAGAACAGCACCCGCTCCCTCGGCCGTCTCAAGGAGTTTTTAAAAGACGGCCTCACCCGCCACGAGCAGATAGGCCGGGACATCGTCATCAAGGAGAAGCGGATTACAGAGGCCCAAGCCGGTATCGAAAAGCAGAAGCATCAACTCCTGGTGATGTATGAGAACATGAAGCATCTGGACGAGGCCCTGGCGCGAAACGAGGCCGAGTACCAGTCCATCGAGAGCCAGTTGAAGGAGAACGACGCTTCTCTTTCCCAGATCCGAAAAGAACGGGAGGAGGCCCTACAGAAGATCCGGATGATCGAGCTGGATCTCTCTCAGCAGGAGATGAAGCAGAACCATATTGCAGAGCGCGTCGAGGAGCGGTATAACCGGTCCATCAAGGGCTTTCGGGAGACGGCCGCCCAGCAGAGCCAGGAAGAGCCCCTAACCCCGGCCGAGATGGAGGAACAGCTTTCAAAGCTCCGGGAGAAATCTGCGGCGTTGGGGGAGATCAACATGGGGGCGATCCAGGAGCATGAGGAGCTGCAGGAGCGCTTCGATTTTCTGAGCGGCCAGAAGGCGGATCTGGTCAAGGCCGTGGAGGATCTTCACAAGGTGATCCGGAAGATCAACCGGATCTCTCAGGAGAAGTTCCTGGCCACGTTCAATCTTGTCAACGAAAAGCTTGGGGAGGTCTTCCCCCGGCTCTTCGAGGGCGGTACGGCAAAGCTGGAGCTGACCGAACCGGACAAGCCCCTGGAGACCGGTGTCGAGTTCATGGTCCATCCTCCCGGAAAGAAGCTGACCCGGATGAGCCTCCTCTCGGGCGGGGAGAAGGCGCTTTCAGCCATTGCGTTCATCTTCTCCATCTTCCTGATCCGGCCCACCTCCTTCTGCATCCTCGATGAGATCGACGCGCCGCTGGACGAGGCCAATGTGATCCGTTTCAATGATCTGCTGCGGGTAATCGGGGAGAACTCCCAGATCGTCATGATCACCCACAAGAAAAAAAGCATGGAGTTTGCCGATATGCTCTTCGGCATTACGATGGAGAAAAAAGGGATATCGAAACTGGTATCCGTAAATCTTGAAAGAAAAGGAAAAGAAGTCGAATATGGCATGGTTCAGCCGGAAGGATAAAAAGGATAAGAAGGAGAACGAGGCGGTCCGGGAGGCCGTTGTCGGGAAGGAAAACCGCGGTGATAAAAAAGAGAACGGAAAGGAGAAGAATGGGAAGCCCCTTTTCGGCCGATTGAGAAACGGGCTTTCAAAGACCCGGGATCTTCTGACCACCGATATCGAGGATCTCTTTGCCGGGGGGAGGGCATTTGATGATTTTGCAGAGGAAATCGAAGAGCGTCTGATCACGGCCGACCTCGGCGTTGCCACCACCATGACCATCATGGAGAACCTGTCGGGCCGGGCCGGGAAGATCAAAGACCCGCACTCCCTGCGCAGTGCGCTGCAGGAGGAGATTCTCGCCCTGATCGAGTTTCCCGAAGATCAGGAAAAAAGGTCTCTTTCAAAACCCCATGTGATCATGGTGGTGGGAGTGAACGGCGTGGGAAAGACGACCACCATCGGGAAGCTGGCCGCGCATTTTCAGAAGGAGGGAAAGTCGGTGCTGATTGCCGCGGCTGATACCTTCCGGGCCGCAGCCGTTGAACAATTGGAGATCTGGGCGGAGCGAGCCGGCGCGGACTTTGTCCGCCACCGGGAGAATGCGGACCCGGCAGCCGTTGCCTTTGACGGACTGGAGGCCGCAAAGGCCCGGGGCAAAGAGATCGTATTGATCGACACCGCGGGCAGGCTTCACACCAAGGTGAACCTGATGGAGGAGCTGAAGAAGATCCGGAGGGCACTGCAGAAGAAGATGACCGACGCACCCCAGGAGATCCTTCTGGTGCTGGATGCCACCACGGGGCAGAATGCGGTCTCCCAGGCGAAGCTCTTTCATGAGGCCATCGGCGTGACTGGAATCGCCATGACAAAGCTGGACGGGACCGCAAAGGGCGGCATCGTTATCAGTATATGCAATGAAATGAATATTCCGGTTCGGTATATCGGCGTCGGGGAGGATATCGAGGACCTGCAGCCCTTTGATCCGGGAAAGTATGCCGAGGCGCTCCTGTAAAGGAATTTTCCCATTATTGTCCAAAGCTGTTGACAACTGCCGCAGCCTTACAGTATGGACTATAAAAAAATTATGAAAAGGGGGAAAAAGAACAATGAGCACTTTGACAAAGACGGATCTGGTGCAGAAGATGGCTCAGGATGCGGGGATCAGCAGGACCCAGGCGGCAGCAGCGCTCAATTCCTTCATGGACAATGTGGCCCAGACATTGAAGACCGAAGACGGCAAGGTGACGCTGGTTGGGTTCGGGACATTTTCAAAGATTCATCGGAAGGCCCGCAAGGGGCGCAACCCTCAGACCGGTGAGTCCATTATGATCAAGGCGTCCCGTTCGGTGAAATTCAAGCCGGGGAAGAAGTTGAAAGAGGGGGGTTAATGCGGCGCTGAACGGATTTAGTGGACAAGATGGACGGGAGATGTCCATTGTCCATCCGGTCCATCCGGTCCATCTTGTCCATTGTCCTTTTATCTCCCGCGATTCTGGCGCCGGACCCGATACATTCTTTCTGTAAAGCCGCCTTCCTTTTCAAAGGCTTTGGCCTGCGCGGCAATCTGCCGGTCTAAAAGGCTGCATGCCACCACAATGAGCGTTCTTGCCGCGTTTGCGGCAATTTCAGCATAAGTCCCGTTCTGGAGGCCGCTGTCATGAACTTCCCGCACCCAATCGGAGACTTCGGCCGCGGTTGTACAGCGCCGGGCGATCAGTGCCCTGCACCTGGGGTCATGGGCCGGCCATTGGGCGCTGTTCCGCCTGCGCAGGAAATCCTCATAATCGAGTTTCAGCTCCTCCAGGCTTGCCCGGGCAATGTTGGTCAGCTTCAGCTCGATCTTCCTCGAAGTTCCTGAAGCCTGACTACCTTCTGCTATATTCTGCACCCCGGATCGCGCCGCCTGAACCATCTGATCACGGGTGCGGCTTCTTTTATCGATGTACCGGTCGCAGAACCGGACCGTCACATCATAGGCCAGGGGGGCCACCTGAAAGCTTTTAAGATTCCGGAAGCCGCCATGCTTCGGAATCAGAGATTCGGGCTTCATGGGGAAAGCCTGCCTGAGCCATCAATATCGCACTTCAAAAGAAGATTCCCCCTTGGGTTCCTCCCAGTCCACATCGACCTTATCGACCTTTGCCCGGGAGATCG
>JAABSP010000120.1 GCA_011390345.1 Desulfobacteraceae bacterium | reverse complement strand
TTCTTCCCATTCCCGTTGACGGCATCTGTCCCATGCATGCTCAGAATCACCGCATGATAACGATCCTGGGAGAGCCGATCCTTCAGCGTGGAGAGAAAACCATCCCCGGCCACCTCGATCTCGATCTCCCCGCGGGAATATGGCCCATCCAGCGCGGTAAAGAGAAGCTCCTCCTCCCGCTCGAAATCGAGACGGCTCCGCTCCGGGTCCAGATCATCGGGTGACGCGATGAAGAGCAGCATCCGAAGCGGCCTGGGCGCGGCCGTGGGCCGCTTGTTTCCCTTTCCCCGAACCCGTCTGGTGACAATGCACCGGGGATGGCGGCCCAGAAATCCCAGATCCGGATGATCATGCCAGAGCAGCTCCCAGGGCAGGCCATAATGGGCATCCCCCTGAATCACCAGCCGGACGCATTCGTCATCGTCTTTGGCCGCTTCGATCTTTTCGAGCAGCGCCTCCGCATCCAGCCCGGACCCATCCCACAACCCTCGGCCCATCCTCTCCAGTATCCCGGTTTGGGCCACTGCCCTGGGCATGTCCCGGGCTTCGGGCGCATCCAGCAGCCAGTCCAGCTTTTGAGCCCATTCCTGCAACTCGGCCAAAGCCTCTTTTGGGATCTCCGGCGCGACAGGAACAACATATTGATTTTCGATTTCGCTCATTCATCCACCCTTCGGCTCCGGACCAGCTCCCCGGGCTTCATGTATTTCTTTTCCAATGGGATCTTCACCAGCTTTCTGCAGTGCAGGCATTCGACCACTTTCTCGCCCTTACCCTCTGCGGCCTCATCCACCACTTCGAATCGCACGATAAAACTCTTCCCGCACTCTGCACAGGCCACGCGAAATGTCTTTTTCTCAGATGCCATCGGTTCGATCTCCCCTTTGCGTTCCCGCGGTTGTAATTTCTCAAAAGCTTTAGCAGAAGCGGGCGGAATTGGCAAGCCGATTTCGGCGGTAGCGTGAATCGCCGGTTTTACAGCAATTTGCCGAATTCCTCATTGGTCAGCCCCGCAGCGACTTCCAAATACGCCCGAATGGCATCGGCAATGTTCTCCAGTGCATCCTGTTCCGTTGCTCCCTGGGAATGGCAGCCCGGCAGCCCTGGCACCGACACCGAAAATCCCTCGTCAGATTCTTCCAGAATTACCTTGTACTTGGTCATAATTTTCAGATATCTCCATTTCAACAGGTCGAAGAGATTTTGTCCTCTTTTATATATTCCTGACCGCATATCAATAACGAACATGGCAGAACCATGATATTACATCCCCTGAAGCGTAATCAACAACGTCCCGATCACCATCAGCACGGCCCCGCTGAACCGGAACACGATATTCTCCTCCTTGAAAACGAACTTCCCGTAGATCACCCCGAAGACCACGCTCATCCGCTTCACCGATATCATGTAGGAGGCCTGCACCAGGGAGATGGCCCAACTGTGGAAGAACATGTGCGCGAAATAGAGCCCCCCGGCTACCAGCCCTTTGAGGGGATATTCGAAAAAGCCCCGGACCCGGATCAGCCCCGCGGCCCTTGTCAACAGGATGAAGAGAAGATTGAAGCTCCCGAAGAAGAAGAGGACGAAAAAGGTCGGGGAGGAGTGAAGAATCGCCAGCTTGCCCACCACCGCGCCGAAGCTGAAGATGAAGGAGACCAGCAGCATGATCCAGGAGCCGGTCTCCGAGAAGACGGCCTTCAGCGGGGACAGCAGTGACCATCGCCGGGGATCGATGTTCAGGGTATAGCCCCCGGCACAGACCACCAGAATCCCCAACAGCCCCTGTAGGCTCGGAACCTCCCCCAGAATGAGATACCCCGTGATGATCATGAAGGCCGGGGTGAACGCGAGATAGGGAACCGTCAGCGACAGCGGGGAGATCTGGATGGCCCGGTTGTACAGCAGAAAACCGACGCCGTTCAGCGGAATGCTCAAAAACCAGCACCACCAGAAGGTGCTGTCCAGCTCCGGGATCGCAATAAAGGGAAAGGCTGCGGCAAAGAGCGGCAGACTGTAGAAGAGGGGATAGCCCATCATCTCGTAGACGCTCAGGTGCGAGAAGAATCGCTTCACACATGCATCCATAGAGGAGACCGCAAAGGCCGTGAGCAGGGCCAGGATCACCCAGAGGGGGATCATGTATGTGCAGCCGCTCCGCTCAGCCTTCCCCTTCCCGGATCATCTTGGATGCTTGTAAAGATCATCATGGTTCAGAAGGCGCAGCAGAAGGATCGGAGCAGACCAGTCCGGCGTACTTGAAGGCAGATATTCCTGCGGTTCAAAAGATAGCCTGAATTTCCGATCGACGCGGGCAGACCATGCGGCCGGATCATTGACAATCCGCTCGACACGGAGACCCGGATGAAGCGGATTGTTTTCCAGAAATGCCATTGCCTTGGCGATTTTTTTCCGCATGGTCTTGTCGGAACGGAAGCGTTCGATATCTTCAAGGAATTTCCGGGTCGGTATCAGCTTGGGCATCGCTCATATCCCTGGTGATCCATTCTGGAAGTTCGCCGGTTCCGCTTTTTCTGGCTTCTTCAAGTTTTTTCAGCCCTTTTCCATTCAAACGGACCGTCCGCTGGACATTGACCGGATGAAGAACGATTACCCCATCTTCCTCAATAGAAAGTTCAAGATATGCTCCCTTTTCAAGCCCCAATTCCTGGCGGAGATGGGCCGGTAGGGTGATGCTGCCATATTTGTCCATCGCAACAAGCATGGTTTCTCCTGTCCAGAGGTATTTTTTGATTTCATCTGTTAAAACAACAGTTTCCAATTATAAAAAAGCAACTCATGGCAGCGCCCTGTGGGAACGGTCTCCCCCATCTGCGGCCTCGCCGTCCCCCATCGGATATTTCATATAGGGAATGATCGCGCTGTTCCGATCGCCCGCGGTTCCGTCATAGGTGATGGAGACGATGGGGGTGCGGAGCCACTGCTCGATCTGCCGGATCATGGCCTCGGTGATCAGCCCGGGACAGCAGAACGCGGGGCTGGTCTGCACGAAGAGCCGGATGTCGGGATCATGCTTCTTCAGATAGTAGAGCTTTAAGATGTTCTCCATGGATTCGCCCGTATGCTCCAGCCGGAGGTTGAAGCGGCGCAGGATCTTTTCGTGGGAATCGTCGAAGGTCCGCATCGGCTCCTGCAGGATCTGCTCGAAGATCCGGTAGTAATGGCGCTCCTGACGCCGGACCGCGGTCAGAAATGCCTTGGAGGAGAGAACGCTCATATACCGCCCTTCCAGAAACCAGCGCTTGAGATACTGCCCCGAGATCATCTTCACATAGTCGCTGTAGGGAACCGTGACGGCCTCGCCGCGGTTCTCCTCGATGCAGGGGACCAGATCCTGGTTGATGACCGGGTTGTCTCTGGCGTAGAGATCCCCGAAGATCGCGACCTTTGTTCCCGGCCGGGTCCGGGGAAGGGTTTCGACGGCCCCAAAAGCATTGACCACCTTCTGCACCGCATCTGTCTTGGGAACCTCTCCCTCGAAGGCCCGGATCAGCAGCGCGATGCTCTCCTCAATCACACGGTCTGTCTCCCCGCTGTTCTTCTCGTAGGGCCGAATCCGGCAGCCCATCTTCCGCACCATCCCGGAGAACATGTACGCGAAATAGACCTCGGTCGGCAGCTTCAGGGAGATGTCGCTGAAAGACGAGGCTCCTTTATAGACCCCGGCCTCGGGCATTCCCTCCTGAGCGATCAATGTCCGGAGATGATGGGCATACATCCCCAGATTGCAGGAGATGGTCGAATTGATCATCCAGACCAGGCAGTTTCCCGGATCAAGATGGTGCTTTTCCACCGTGTCGGTAAAGTTCTTGGCCAAAATGTTGATGGGGATGCACTGCCCCGTGTTCCGGCGCAGGCTTTGGGGGATGGCCTCTGCCGTGTTCTCCATCGGAATCGCGTCGATCCCCTCCCGCCGGAGACAGGCCGCGACAAACGGGATCGCGATCGGGTCCCAGTTGGGGATCAGCAGGGTCTTCTTTCCCAGCTCGGAAGCGTAGGCTGGGCGTAGGGCATGATCCTGAATCTGCTGCGGTTCGGCCATCTCCGCGTTTCGGCTGCCCGGAATCGTACTCTCCTGAGCCTGCTCATAATGGTTCCGGAAGGCCCGGACAGCGGCCTCGATCCGCGTCTCATAGCCGACGCTGGAGTCATGCTCATCGAGCTGTAGGATCAGATAGGGCTTTTTGTATGATTCCATCAGCCCCTTGAAATACTCCACGGCAAAGGCGTCCGGGGTGCATTTGAAAGATGTCACCAAGATCGGATATGCCCCCGGGGTACGGGCTGCGGTCTCTGCAGCCTTTAATATCTCTGCCACATAATGCCAGTGAACCTCCTGCAGCAGATCGTCCAACTGCCTCGAATCATTCTCGGGAACCATATCCTGAAAGAAGACCTTGATCCCCAGAGAGCCGAAGATATCGGGGATATTTTTGTTCATGGTCTTTGAAAGAACCGCATAGGGCCTGCCCAGCAGCACCCCGTGGATCTCGTCGGGATCTGCCCTCTTCTCCCGATAGAGCGCCTTCAGCTCCCATTCGGCTTTCTCCCGGTGGTCCAGTGCCCGGTCATAGGCTCCCGAGATTTCGAAAAAGGAGACGGAAAAGGGGAGGGCATCTTTTAACGCCCGGTAGAGCTGGGTCTTGGTGTGAAAGCTGTGGTAGACCGAACGGATCAGCGGTGTAATGGCCGGAGTATTCCGGATCGATGCACCCAGTGCCGATGAATACTGGGTATAGTAGCAGTATTTCCGGTTTTCCCCCTTTGGATCTCCCTTCTCTTCCAGATAATGGGGCAGAAAGAGCAGGTCCGCGTTGTCGGAAAGGTGCGCGATATGGCCGCAGAACGCGGTCATGGGCGCGCAGAACTCCGCGCCCGAAGCGGATCTGCCCAGCTTGAGTCCATCTTTGAAATCGCTGCTGACGACGGTCTTGATGGAAATGGCCCGGAAAAAGGTCTTCCAGAAGAAGATATCCGGGGTCAGGTGAAGGGCATCGGGAATCCCCACCACGATGTTCTCCCGCAGCGGTTTCTGGGGAGGCCGGGGCGCGGTCTTCTCGTAGATCCGCTTCCGGGCCCGGATGAGATCGAATCCGGAGCGGTTGTTGTTCACGAACTTTTGGGTGTCATAGTCCCGGCCGCAGAGAAAACCGTAGGCCGCGGTCTCTCGGTCCACCCGGGCCACCGTCAGCTTGCAGTGGTTGGTGCAGAGTTCGCAGACCTCGGATCGGATGGGGATCTCCTTTTGGTGGAGTTGGAGCCCTCGAAACCGGCTCTTTTCCGCCTCTCCTTCCTTGCCCTTGTCCATCAGGGAGAGGGCAGCCCCCAGCGCGCCCGTGAGATGGGGAAACCGGGAGACATGGATGGGCCGGTTCAGCCGCTGCTCAAAGGCCGCGACCAGTGCCCGGTTTTTGGCGGTGGCCCCCTGAAAGAGCACCGTATCGCCGATTGCCCCTTCGGAAGCCACTTTCGTCAGATAATTCTCCCGCACCGAATGGAGGGTCGAGACCAGGGCTTCGTCCGCGGAATAGCCCCGGTTGAGAAAGTGGTTGATGTCCCGCTCCATGAAGACGGTGCAGCGGTCGCTGGCCAGGGGGGCTCTTTTGCCCAGGGCACGGCCCGCATATTCCGGCAGGGGACAGTCGAGCTTCTTGGCCTGCTCCTCCACAAAGGAGCCGGTTCCGGCTGCGCAGACCGTGTTCATGGTGCAGAAGGTGACGCGTCCGTCCTTCAATGTGGTGAATTTGGCGTCCTGCCCCCCGATCTCGATGATGGTGTCCGCGTCGGGCCGCAATTCGGTTGCGGCCCTGGCGTGGGCCGTGATCTCGTCGAGGATCAGATCCGCGCCCAGGATCTTGCCGATGAGATTTCGGCCCGATCCCGTGGTTCCCGCGGCGATTACCTGAAGATCGATCCTCTTTTTCCGGACCATATCGTCTACTGACCCCAGGATCTGCTGCATCGCGGCCACGGGCTGCCCTGCGGTCCGGGTGTAAAAGCCTGCCAGCACCCGGCCCTCTTCATCGGTGATCACGGCCTTTGTGCTGGTGGAGCCGATATCGAACCCGAGCAGAACCGGCAGGGAGCCCTTTTCCGGCAGGGGCTCGTAGAGATCCACCTCCACCGGATAGCGCTCCTTTTGGCGGTCCATTCGATATTTATCTGATTCATATTCACCTGGTCCATATTCACCTGGCCGATATTCATAGGATTCGATGCCGGAAAAATCGGGATAATCGGAAAGGGTCAGCTCCAGCGGCGGATAATCGTATCTCCGGTTTTCGGTCTCCTCCCGGATCAGCACTTCATCCCACGCCCGGATCTGCCTTTCGGGGTTATTTTCCATCTCAACTGGCTTCTCCTCCATCAGGAAGAGCGCCGCGCCCATCGCACCGTACAGGGGCCCATAGGGGTCGGTGATCACCGTCGCATTCATCAACTGCCGGAGATGCGCGGCAACGGCCTCGTTACGGGAGACGCCGCCCACGAACAGAACCGGTGAGCGGGGCTTTTGGGCCGAAAAGAGGGTGTTGACGATGTTTCCGGCCAGCCCGAAGCAGAGCCCGTCGCAGATCTCGGAGAGGCCGTACCCCTCCTGCTGGGCATGGATCAGGTCGGTCTTGGCAAATACCGCGCACCTGGTCGCGATCTTCGGCAGCTCCCCGCGGTTTTCCCCGGCGATCCTGCTCAGCTCTTCGCTCCCGTCGAGGTTGAGCCTTGCGGCCTGCTGATCTAGAAAGCTTCCGGTTCCGGCCGCACAGGAGGAGTTGGTTCTGAAATGGCGGTAGTTGCCGGACTCATCAAAGAAGAGAGCGCCGAATCGCTCCCCGCCCACCATGAGGATCGTGCCGAAACGGTCATGGATCTGCCGGGCACCGCGGATCACTGCGATTCGGTCGTCGTATTGCCCGTCGGAACGGAGGAGATGGGGTGTGGATCGGGTGGTTGATATCCCGCGAATCTGCAGGGGGGCGAATCGGTTCAAGACGCTTTCGAGAACGGCCATGAGATTGCCTTGGTGAAAGCGGTATGCGGAATTGACGATCCGGCCTTTTCGGTTCAACTGGACCGCTGCCACGGATACGGAGCCGATGTCGATTCCGAGAATGTCTGTCGATGAGTTTTGTGTTTGTGTCTTCATGAGGCTATTTTATCACAAAACCGTTTTGCTGTGGACCTTAATATCAGGAAGCCTTCAGATCCATCCCTTCGCTATCCTCTGACATAAGCCGCTCCTTCTTCTTCCGGGTATGGTGGGTGAACCAGACCTTGATCACCGCATGGAAAAGGGTGGCCAGCGGGATCGCGAAGAAGAGCCCCCATATCCCCCAGAGACCCCCGAAAAGCAGAACCGCCACGATAATGGCCACCGGATGGAGATTGACCACCTCGGAAAGCAGCAGAGGAACCAGCAGGTTGCCGTCTAATATCTGGATGATGCTGTAGGCGATGACCGTGTAGGCAAAATCGGCCCCCCACCCCCACTGGAAATAGGCGATGAGAATCACCGGAATGTACATCACGGTCGCGCCGATATAGGGAACCAGCACCGAAAGCGCCACAAAGAGCGAGATCAGCACCGTGAAGTTCAGCCCCAGCAACTTGAAGGTGGCATAGCTCGCCCCCCAGATGATGAAGATTTCCCAGATCTTGCCCCGGACATAGTTGGCCACCTGGATGTTGACCTCGTTCCAGACCTCCGTGGCCAGCTTCCGCTCTTCGGGCATGAAGGACCTGAACCAGTTGATCATCATGCTCTTGTCCTTTAAAAAAAAGAAGACCATCAGAGGAACCAGAATCAGATAGATGAGGATGGAGATGAAGCCCCGCACCGATGCAAGCGAGAGAAAGAGGAGCTGCTGGCCCATCTTGGTCAGCTCCGCACCGATGTAGTTGATGGCATCCTTGATCTGGGGCTCGGAGATGTATTCCGGATATTTCTGGGGCAGTTGCATCAGCTCTTTCTGGCCCCGGCTCACCATGGTCGGCAGCTCCTGGTAGAGCTGTGCAATCTGCCGGGAGATCAGCGGCAGCAGCCCGATGACCAGCAGCACCATAAAGACCATAAAGAGAATGAAGACCACCAGTACGGCCGCGATCCTCGGCATCCGGAACCGCTGGAGCTTTGCCACCATCCCCTCCAGCAGGTAGGCGATCACCACGCTGGCAAAGACCGGCATGAGGATATCCCCCAACTGGAACACGAAGACAAAGCCGAAGATGAGAAAAAGCCCCAGAATAATGAGCTGGGGATCGGCAAGATAACGGTTTACCCACGTTTTGAAGAGTTGAATCATATCGGGTCCTGCATCGAGTCATTGAAAAAAAGGGCTCAAAAAGACGCAAATAGCCGAACGCATCTTCATCCTTAAAGGAAGGCGCATAAATTGTCAATGGGGGCTCGGGAAATCGATCACCGTTTATCAATCTTGGGCGCATTATAGCCGCCCCATGTCTGCTGAGAGACCCCGACCACCATGAAGGCTTCCGGATCGATGCGGGAGATGATGTATTTGATGTCGTAGATCCTCGATCGCAGGGCTGTCAGATAGAGCATTGTCCGGGTCTTCTGAGAGTATCCGCCGGTGACCTCCCAGTGGGTGACGCCCCGCTGAAGCTCAAACATGAGCGCATCCCGGATCGGTCCGGGCTTTTCGGTGATGATCATCAGAGTCCGCATCTGGCTCGGGCCTTCGAGGACGAAATCGGAAATAAATCCGGTGATCACGAGGCTGATCAGCGCCAGCAGCGCGATCTCGAGTTTGAAGACCAGACCGGCCAGCAGGATGATGGCCATATCCGTGAATAGGTAGGATTGGCTCAAGGGAAATCCGGTCTTGTTGTAGATGATCCGGGCTGTAATGGAGGAGCCGCCGATGGTTCCGCCGTACCGGTAGATCAGCCCGGTTCCCAGGCCGTAGAGAGTGCCGGCGTAGATCGCGGCCAGCAGACCGTCGTCGGTGACGGGATAGCTGGACATCCATTTCGGCAGATAGATGGCAAAAATGTCTGCGGAAAAGGAGAAGAGAAGAACTGCCACGATGCTCGACCAGAAGAACCGCCAGCGCCCCAGATAATGGAACCCCAGAACGAAGAGGGGGATGTTCATCAGCAGAAAGAACATCCCCACGGGAAATCCGGTCCATTCGTTGATGATAATGCCCAGCCCGCTGACACCGCCGGCCGCGATGTTATGCGGGAGCTGGAAAGCCACATACCCCAGCGCCGAGAGAATGGCGCCGAAGGCGAGCATTGTCTGCTGCCATCCGATCCGCAGGATCTTTTTACCCGGCGGCAGGGTCAGTTTCTGTTTGACGCTCTCCGGTAGAATATGCATTGATAGGGTTCCGATTCCGGTTTCAGGGTTTCCATCGCACTCCGCAGCCGATGGCAGCGTCCGTCAAAAGCAGATTCGGATCTACCCGCATTTGGGAATTTCTGCCATAAGAATCCGCATATGCGCCTTTTCAGCCTGTGCAATGGTGAAAAAAGCCTCCCGGGCCCCAGGGTCATCCGCGGATTCGGCCGCGGTCCGGTAGAGATCAAAGGCCGAATATTCTATGTCCAGAGCCATTTCCAGGAGATTCAAACAGAAACTGCCCTTCAGGGAATGGAGCTGGCTCATGGCATCTGAAAGGGGCATTCCCCCCTCCAGCACCTCGCCTTTGACGCTCTCGAAGAGTTCGTCAAAGGGGGGCGGGGACATATCGGTCTGGGTCTTTTCCCAGTAACCGTAAACAGTTCGGGCATGGGCCCGCTCCGCTTTTGCCAGATCCATGAAGACATCCGCGATCTGTGCCGGGGCCGCTTTCTGCACCGTCTCGTAGAAACGGAGGGCCCCCTTCTCCAGGTTGATCACGGTGATGAGAAGATCTGAAAGGCCCTGGGTCTTGTCGAAGATCTCCACCTTGGGATAATCGGTGATCACCTTCTCATTCCACCCCATGATGCCGCCCATGAGGTTGTAGATCTTCTTCCGGCTCACCTCGCCTTCGGCCGCAAGGGCCGCGGCCGCCTGAGACCGGCCCCCAACATGGCAGTAGAAGATGAGATCCCGGTCCGCGGGCAGCTCATAAAGGCGCGATTCCATCTCCCCGGCCGGGATCAGGGTCGCGCCCGGAATATGGCCGTTCTCATACTCCCAGGGCTGGCGCACGTCAACCAGAAGATAATCTTTTTCTTTGTTCCGGTTCCGATACTCCCGCAGACTGTCCGGTGTCAGGGTTTCGATCTCCCAGGATTTCATCTGTCTCCTCCTTAATTATATATTCGGTTCAAGTTGAGGCCCAAAAAAGATCAGCCGATCTGCTCGGCCAGGGATGCGGCATCAGTAACGGGCCGGCTGCAGGCAAACCCGGTGCAGACATAGGCTGCGGATTTCCCGTCAACCGTTTTCAGAGGCCGGGTGTATTCGGCTACGGCCCCAATTTCTTCGGCATTCTCTTCGGACTTGAGCAGCACCACCTGGTGGGGATAGAAGCCCCGGTTGAGGGCTTCGAGCATTGCCCCGGTCTCTGCATTATCCATCTCTCCGGCGATCACCACCTCTTGGGATCGGGCCGCGGCAAAATCGACGCCCATCAGAAAATAGGTGAACGCGGTCGGCTGTGCGGCAACGGTTCCGCCGAAGGCACGGATCATCTCCTCTGCCCGGTCATCGAAGCCGGTATTGCCCGTGAGGCGGGCAAGCCGGAGCAGGTTGAGCAGCGCGGTTGAATTTGCCGAGGGCTGTGCCCCGTCATAGAGTTCCTTGGGCCGCACCGGAAGCTCCCGGCTCTTTTCCGCGGTCAGGAAGAATCCGCCCTTGCCTGTGTCCCAGTAATCTTCGACCATGATCTCCTGCAGCGCAACGGCCTCCTTCAGATATTCGGGATGGAAGGTGGCCCGGTGGAGTTCCAGCAGCCCCCGGATCAGAAAGGCATAGTCGTCGGCGTGGCCCAGTATCTTGGCCTCCCCATCCCGGAACCGGTGGAGAAGGCGGCCCCTGTCATCCCGCAGGGTCTTCAGGATGAAGCCCGCAGCCTTCTGCGCGGCCTCGATATATTCGGGTCGCTTCAGAATTCGGCCCCCCAGGGCCATTGCATGGATCATCAGGCCGTTCCAGTCCGTGAGCACCTTGTCATCCTTCAACGGATGTACACGCTTCTCCCTTTCTGCAAAAAGGCGCTGCCGGATCTCTTCCCACTGGGTGCGCAGTTCTTCCGGATCCTCTCCCCGATCACCGGCCCAAGCCTTCAAAGAGTTTGTCAGATGGGGAATGTTCACGCCGATCTTTTTTCCGGTCGCCTCCTCTGCAAAATTTCCCTCCGGGGTCAGGTTGAAGATCTCTTCCCACTTTTCGGCTTCCGCTTTTCCCAGTATCTCACGAAATTCCGCCACAGACCAGACATAGAAGCGGCCCTCCTCACCTTCGCTGTCCGCATCCTCGGCCGCGTAAAAGGGGCCGTCCCCTGCGGTCATGTCCCGGAGAACATAGGTGAATATCTCCGCTGCGGTCCCCGCATAATCTTCATTCCCTGTGACCTGGTAGGTTTCGATGCAGGCCGCGGCCATGAGTGCCTGGTCATAGAGCATCTTTTCGAAATGGGGCAGCAGCCACTGCTTGTCCGTAGAGTAGCGGTGGAATCCGAAGCCCACATGGTCCCAGATCCCTCCCAGCCGCATTTCCGCCAGGGTCTTTTCCACCATCTCAAGGGCTTTGGGGTTCCCGGTCCGGTGATGGTGGCGCAGCAGAAAGAGAAGCTTATGGGGCGTGGGAAATTTCGGCGCGCCCCCGAACCCGCCGGCTGCAGAATCGAAACTCCCTTCGATCTGGGAAAATGCCTTGTCGAGCACCTCCGTGTTCAGCGCTTCGCCCCCGGCAAAGTTGAATGCCCCTTCCAGGTGTCCCCCGATGCTCTTTGCGGCATCGAAGATCTTCTCCCGCTCCTCCTTCCACATCCGCTGAACCTGTCCGCAGATATCGATGAGCCCCGGCTGTCCCATCCGGTTCCTCTTGGGGATATAGGTTCCGGCAAAAAAGGGCTTCTTGTCCGGCGTCATGAAAATGGTCAATGGCCATCCCCCGCTGCCGTTGAGCATCTGGCAGGCCGTCATGTAGACCGCATCGATGTCGGGCCGCTCCTCCCGGTCCACCTTGATGGGGATGAAGGTCTCGTTGAGATACCGCGCAGCCTCTTTGTCCTCGAAAGACTCCTTCTCCATCACATGACACCAGTGGCAGGTGGCATATCCGATGGAGAGAAAGATCGGCCTGTCCTCTTTCTTCGCCTTTTCAAAAGCCTCCTCGGACCACGGGTGCCAGTCCACAGGATTATGGGCGTGCTGCAGCAGATATGGGCTCTTTTCGTCGATCAAACGATTGGCGTTCATGGAAAGCACCTCCTTTATATATATAAAGAGCATGTATATAAAAAGCATGTTTTCATTACCATAATCATGGAAAGAAGGGGTTGCAAATCGGGAAAATCGGGAATATCTTCTTGACCAAAACGCAGATATAAATTATAAGCCCTTCTTTTAACTAAACAGAGTTCAGGATAAAAAAGCATTATGGGAATTCAGGAGCGGAAGGAAAGAGAGCGGGAACGGCGGCGCCAGCAGATCATCGTAGCGGCAAAGAAGGTCTTTTCCGAGAAGGGCTTTTCAAGGTCCACGATGGAGGACATAGCCAAGGAGGCGGAGCTGAGCCCGGGGACCCTATATCTCTATTTCAAGAACAAGGACGAGCTGTATGCCTCCTTATCCTTGCGGATACTGCAGTATCTTATCATACGGCTGGAGCATGTCAACGGAAACGAACAGCTCTCGCCGGGGCAGAAGGCCGACGCGCTGCAGGAGGCCATGTTCGATGTCTACGACTTCGACCCCCAGGTGATCATCAACCTCTTTCACCTGCAATCGAGCGAGACCCTCAAGAATCTCTCTCCCCAACTGCTGGCCGAGATCGAGGACCTCTCCAGAAAATCCCTGCGCCTCATGGCCAGAATCTTCCAGGAGGGGATCGACAACGGGGTCTTCATCGACCGCCACCCCCTGGCTCTGGCCGATATATTCTGGGCCATGTTCTCCGGGGTGATCCTCTGGGAGTCGAGCAAGAAGATCATTGACGAGAATAAAGATTATCTAAAACAGACACTTACAATGGCCTTTGAGATCTTCGGCCGGGGCCTTCGGGAAAAAAACGAGGGGGTCGAAAAAAAGGCTTGACGCCCCCAGACGGTTCATGTATAAAGGCTGAGTTTGTTGCGGAGGTCACTTTAAAGCGGCCTCCGCTTGCTCTTTAAAACCGGGATGAAAAACATTTTAACCCGGGCTCGAAAAAAGATGAAAAACTTCTTGACAACG